>JBBQUI010000080.1:0-12220 GCA_038212575.1 Flavobacteriales bacterium | reverse complement strand
GAGTGCTTTGTAATCTGCCATAATTAGTTTTAATTTTCAGTGTCAAAAGTAAAGCATTCAGCAAGCCGTTCAAAGTTGAAACGTATGCTTTTATTAACGATTTGATGGTTTTGTTAACATAGTTGCTTGATGACGCATGCGCGAAGACAGGTGACGCAAATCTCATCCGTCATCCGTCATCTGTCATCGCACACCTAAATTTTGTCATTTGGAATTTGGGTTTTGGAATTTAATATCCGCTATCTTTGCCCCCTCAATAAAAATTGCTGAATGCACTTTAAATTAGAAGCCACAGATTCACAAAGTAGCGCCCGCGCCGCAACTATAACTACAGATCACGGGGTGATTGAAACTCCAATCTTTATGCCCGTCGGCACCGTCGGTACCGTAAAAGGAGTGCATCAGCGTGAGTTGAAAGAAGATATCAACCCAGACGTAATTCTTGGGAATACATATCATTTATATTTAAGGCCGCAAACACCAGTTCTCGAAAAAGCGGGCGGACTTCATAAATTTATGAACTGGGACCGGAATATTTTGACTGACAGTGGCGGGTATCAGGTTTATTCGCTTTCGGCAAACAGAAAAATTAAAGAGGAAGGCGTAAAATTCAAAAGTCATATTGATGGCAGTTATCACGTTTTCACGCCTGAAAATGTGATGGAAATCCAGCGCACCATTGGCGCCGATATTATTATGGCTTTTGATGAATGTACGCCCTATCCCTGTGAATACAATTACGCAAAACGTTCTATGCATATGACCCACCGTTGGTTGGATCGTTGCATTAAGCATTTAGAAAAAACGCCTTTGAAATATGATTATGGGCAGACTTTTTTCCCGATTGTACAGGGAAGTACCTATAAAGATTTAAGAAGACAATCTGCAGAATATATAGCTTCCGTGGGGGCGGAAGGAAACGCAATTGGTGGGCTTTCCGTAGGTGAACCAGCTGATGAAATGTATGAAATGACTGCTGTGGTTACAGAAATTCTTCCAAAGGAAAAACCGCGTTATTTGATGGGTGTTGGAACGCCAGTAAATATTTTGGAAAACATCGCCTTGGGAATTGATATGTTCGATTGCGTGATGCCAACCCGAAATGGAAGAAACGGAATGCTTTTCACTTCTGAGGGAATTATAAATATCAAAAACAAAAAGTGGGAAGCAGATCTTTCGGTCATCGACCCAATGGGAATTACGTGGGTGGACACTGATTATAACAAAGCATATCTTCGCCACTTGTTCACGGTCAATGAAATGCTTGGAAGGCAAATAGCCACAATTCACAATCTAGGATTCTATTTGTGGTTGGTTCGTGAAGCCAGAAAACATATATTAGCGGGTGATTTTGCCCAATGGAAAAACAGCATGGTAAAAAAACTGGATCAAAGATTGTAAAAATGCTCAGCATTCTGGACAGATACATATTAAAGAAATATTTGGGCACTTTTTCGCTCCTATTGTTGCTTTTTATACCTATTGGAATTACGGTTCACCTTGCAGAAAAGATTGATAAAATTCTTGAAAACGAAGTGCCTTTAACGGAGGTAATGATCTATCTCTATAATTTTACGATCTATTTTGCAAATCTTCTTTTTCCTCTATTTCTTTTTCTTTCGGTTATTTGGTTCACTTCAAAATTGGCCAATAATACTGAAGTAATTGCCTTTTTGAGCAGTGGGGTTTCTTATTATCGGTTTCTGCGTCCCTATATTATTGGTGCTACCATTGTTTGTATCGCGGCACTTATTTTCAGCATGTATTTGGCACCCAAGGCCAGCAAGGGTTTCAATGAATTTTCCTTTAATTATTTAAAAAAAGGAAAGCAGGATAGGGAACAAAGCAACGTTTATACACAGATAAACGATAACGATTACATTTACGTAAGCTACTTTAACGTTACCGATAAAATAGGCAGCAATTTCACTTTGGAACATTTTGAAGGAAACAAGATGACCTATAAAATTTCTGCGGGGCAGATTAAATACAACGAAAAGGACAGCACTTATTCGTTATTTAATTATAAAAAAAGAAAAATAGGGGAGAATCAGGATATTTTGGAAAGTAAGCCTAAACTGGATACTGTTTTTTCCTTCGATTTGGAAGATTTAACCCCTGTAACCTACATTGCAGAAACACTTAGTTTTACCGAACTAAATGACTTTATTAAAAAAGAGAAGGCTAGAGGTTCGTCCTATATAAACCGATATGAAGTGGTGCGCTACAAGCGATGGAGTTTGCCTGTTTCGGCATATATTTTAACTATCATTGCGGTTGCAGTTTCCTCCGTTAAAAGACGCGGGGGAATGGGGCTTAACCTTGCTATAGGTATTAGTATAGGGATGGTTTTTGTGTTTTTTGATAAAGTTTTTGGAACCATGGCCGAGCAAAGTGATTTTTCTCCCCTTGTTGCAACTTGGTTCCCTAATTTTGTATTTGCAATTTTGGCAATCTATCTTTTAAGAAATGCGAAACGATAAGCTCCTAAATTACCTACACCTTCATTTTATTGTTTTCATCTGGGGGTTTACAGCCGTTCTTGGCGCATTGATTTCTTTGGAAGCCATTCCGCTGGTTTGGTACCGAATGCTTTTGGCTTCAATCATAATTTTTGTATTTCTGAAATTCAGAAAAGAGAAATTGAAGTTTTCACTGAAAACCTTAGGCGGTTTTGCCCTGGCGGGAATTATTATCGCTTTGCATTGGCTCACATTTTTTGGTGCAATCAAAGCCTCCAATGTTTCCGTGACCCTCGCCGTACTTTCCACTGGAGCCTTTTTCGCTTCAATATTGGAGCCACTGTTTTACAGAAGAAAAATAATAATTTACGAAGTTTTGTTCGGACTAATTGTAGTGGTTGGACTTTACATCATTTTTGACGTAGAAGGTTCTTACACTTTAGGTATTGTTTTGGCTCTTATTTCAGCATTTTTGAGTGCACTATTTTCAGTGATCAACGGAAAATTTGTTCTGAAAAATAAAGCCTCCGTTATTTCATTTTATGAGTTGATGTTCGGCGTATTGGGCATATCAATCTATTTGGCTTTTTCGGGAAAATTCACCACAGAATTTTTCACAGTTTCTGCCCACGACTGGATTTAT
Organism: Flavobacteriales bacterium; assembly: GCA_038212575.1. Classification (GTDB taxonomy): domain Bacteria; phylum Bacteroidota; class Bacteroidia; order Flavobacteriales; family Flavobacteriaceae; genus Aequorivita. The sequence continues at coordinate 9,115 of JBBQUI010000080.1, read as the reverse complement.
TTAATAATATTGGCATCGGCGTGCACTGCGTATGCTTTTATAGCATCAATACATGTTATGAAATGGATAAGCCCATACACAGTAATGCTTACAATCAATATGGAACCGGTGTACGGTATCATTTTGGCACTCATCGTTTTGGGTGATTCTGAAAACATGAGCCCCCAGTTTTATTATGGTGCTGTAATTATATTGCTTACCGTCGTGGCCAATGGAATCATTAAAATAACACAGGAAAGAAAACGAAGGAGATTGTCCAACACCTAAGAACAAAATTTTATCTTTGTAGCCCAACCTTTATAAAACAAAGGAAAAATATTATGGAATATCTTGATTTTGAACTCCCTATAAAAGAATTGCAGGAACAATACGAAAAGGCTTGCCTAATTGGCACTGAAAGCAATGTTGATGTAACCAATACCTGCAAACAGATTGAAAAAAAACTAAACGACACTAAAAAAGATATATATAAAAATCTTACACCTTGGCAGCGCGTGCAGCTTTCGCGCCATCCAGATCGTCCGTACACGATGGATTATATAAAAGCCATTTGTGGCGATTCATTTTTGGAACTACACGGTGACCGCGGCTTTAAGGACGACAAAGCAATGGTTGGTGGCCTTGGAAAAATAGGTGAGCAAAGTTACATGTTCGTGGGCCAACAGAAAGGCTACAATACAAAAACCCGCCAGTTCAGAAACTTTGGAATGGCAAATCCGGAAGGTTATAGAAAAGCATTGCGATTGATGAAATCTGCTGAAAAGTTCAACGTACCTGTAGTTTGTTTTGTGGATACTCCCGGAGCATTTCCAGGTTTGGAAGCAGAAGAAAGGGGACAGGGTGAAGCCATTGCCCGAAATATTTTGGAAATGACCCGTCTAAAAGTACCGATTATTGTTGTAATAATTGGTGAAGGAGCCAGTGGTGGCGCTTTGGGAATAGGCGTTGGCGATACTGTTTTGATGCTAGAAAATACTTGGTATTCTGTAATTTCCCCAGAAAGCTGTTCTTCTATATTGTGGAGAAGTTGGGAATTTAAAGAGCAAGCTGCAGAAGCCTTGAAATTGACGGCAATAGATATGAAAAAACTAAATCTAATTGATGAAATTGTAAAGGAACCTTTAGGTGGAGCTCACAGCAATCGTGAGAAAACTTTTACAACAGTTGCAGGCGCAATAGAAAAGTCATATAAAGCTCTAAAAATGTTATCCCCATCAGATTTGGTCAAAAAAAGAATGGATAAATATTTGGCTATGGGCGAGTTCAAAGGTTAAAACTAACTATAGCTTATCATACCGTAAATCCGAAGCGAGAGCTTCGGATTTTTTTACGGGTTATCAACAATATTTTCGAGTTTTCAACAGTTCAATTGTTGAAGAATGGTTAACATAGTAAAACAATAATTCATTCATTTCTCTTAACATTTTCTTTACATTCGCTTTATGGAAAAAATCAAACCCCAAACCAGTTTTTCAACCCGTACTTCGCAAGTTATATCTCTTGAAAAAGGCAAAATACCACCACAAGCTATTGATTTAGAGGAAGTTGTACTTGGAGCTTTGATGATTGACAAAAAAGGAGTAGATGAAGTAATAGATATCCTACAACCTGAGGTTTTTTATAAACAAGCGCATCAACACATTTTCGAGGCTATTTATTATTTGTTTGAAAATAGCCAACCTGTGGACTTATTAACCGTTTCAACACAACTTAAGAAGCAAGGGAAAATCGAGTTGGTTGGCGGTGAGTTTTACTTAATTCAATTAACCCAAAAAGTATCTTCTTCGGCTCATATTGAATTCCACGCGCGCATTATTCTTCAGAAATATATACAAAGAAGCCTGATAAAAATTTCAAACGAAATTATCGAGGATTCCTATAATGAAAGCACGGACGTTTTTGACCTTTTGGACAACGCCGAAGCGAAATTATATGAAGTAACGCAGGGAAACATAAAACGTTCTTCAGAAACCGCACAAAATCTTGTAATCCAAGCAAAAAAAAGAATTGAAGAAATAGCGAACAAAGAAGGTCTTTCCGGAATTCCTTCCGGGTTTGCAAAGGTTGATAAACTTACTTCAGGTTGGCAACCGAGTGATTTGATAATTATCGCCGCCCGTCCTGGTATGGGTAAAACGGCATTGACACTCTCTATGGCCCGAAATATGGCCGTAGAGCACAATATACCTGTGGCGTTTTTCTCTTTGGAAATGTCCTCTGTACAACTTATTACGCGTTTAATTTCTTCGGAAACCCAATTGAGCTCAGAAAAACTGCGTACGGGAAATCTTGAAAAACATGAATGGGAACAGTTAAACGTAAAAGTAAAAGGCTTGGAAAAAGCTCCACTTTTTATAGATGACTCACCTTCACTTTCTATTTTTGATTTACGTGCAAAGGCGCGAAGGCTTTCATCACAACACGGCATCAAACTTATAATTGTAGATTATTTACAACTGATGACCGCCGGCGGAAGCCAAAAAGGAGGGAACCGTGAACAGGAAATTTCAACCATTTCCAGAAACCTAAAAGCTTTAGCTAAGGAATTGAATATTCCCGTAATTGCACTTTCGCAGCTTTCGCGTGCCGTTGAAACTCGTGGTGGAAGTAAACGCCCATTGCTTTCTGACCTTCGTGAATCTGGAGCGATTGAACAGGATGCCGATATTGTTTCCTTTATCTATCGTCCCGAATATTATAAAATTGACGAATGGGATGATGAAGAACACAGCCCAACTGCAGGACAAGCTGAATTTATAGTTGCCAAGCACCGTAATGGTGGTTTGGATGAAATCCGTTTGAAATTCATCGGCCATCTCGGTAAGTTTGAAAGTCTTGACCAATATGACGTTCCTACGGAAATCCACTCCAGAATGAATGATGCTGCTAACGATGATACTTTTAAAACCAAAAACTTGCCTTCACCAAACGAAGCTTTCGGAAGTTCTATGAACAATGATTTTTCCATTGAAGAGGATAATGATGTGCCGTTTTAATATTCCTTAGGTACTTTGGCTTAAAAATTGTCGTTATCTTTATTCCCGCGAAGGCGGGAATCTCATGATTTATTTCCAAATCTTATTATGTCAAGATATTTTGCAATCATTTTTTTAATACTCTTTTCCTTAAAGGCTTCAGCTTCGTATATTCTAATTCCAATGGATGCCGATAGCCAGAAAGAACATTTAAAAGCCTACGGAATTACCTATTGGGTGTTGGAAAAACAACAAAAAGTGAAATGGTTGCTGAACTATCGAGGCGGTTCTTTTTTGATGCCAGATTCTCCCGAAATTCAGAAGGAATGCCAGATTCGCGGGGTTTCTTTTGAAGTGATTTCTGATAGTAAAACCGAACAAATCCTTACAGATATAAGCAGCCCTTCCAAAAACATGGACGCCGTGGTTTTGGAGAAAGCACCGAAAATTGCGGTCTATTCCCCCAAAGGAAACCTTCCGTGGGATGATGCCGTGACAATGGTTTTGACCTACGCTGAAATTCCATATACCGTAATTTATGACGAAGAAGTTTTGGGCGACCAACTGATTCTTTACGATTGGCTACATCTGCACCACGAAGATTTTACAGGACAATATGGAAAATTTTATCGTGCCTATCGTTCCGCACCTTGGTATATAGAAGAGAAAAATAAAGCCGAAGCACTTGCTACAAAACTAGGTTACAATAAAGTCTCCGAAGAAAAACTGGACGTGGCCAAAAAGATCCGCGATTACGTAATCGGCGGTGGCTTTATGTTTGCAATGTGCAGCGCGACCGATAGTTTTGATATTGCCCTTTCCGCCGAAGGTGTTGATATTTGCGAACCTATGTTTGACGGTGATCCAAGTGAACCTGGATACCAAAGCAAAATTGATTACAACAAAACTTTTGCGTTTAAAGATTATATTTTGGAACGAAGCCCGATGGTTTATGAATTTTCAAGTATTGATATGACCGAAAAGCGCCGGATTGCCAAAGAGTCAGATTATTTCACATTAATGGATTATTCTGCAAAATGGGACCCAATTCCCACGATGCTTTGCCAAAATCACACTGCCTTGGTAAAAGGTTTTATGGGACAGACAACTTCTTTTGATCCAGATGAAATTAAAAGTAATGTTTTGGTGATGGGCGAAAACAAGAGCAATGGAGAAGCGCGTTATATTCACGGAATAAAAGGGAAGGGTTTCTTTACTTTTTACGGTGGCCACGATCCGGAAGATTATCAACACAGGGTAGGGGATGCCAAAACTGAATTGGCACTTCACCCAAGCTCCCCAGGTTATCGACTTATTTTAAATAATGTTCTTTTTCCTGCGGCGAAGAAGAAGAAACAGAAAACCTAACATTTTGAAATTCCAAATTCCAAATTCCAAATTCCAAATTCCAAATCCCAATTTTGTCCAATGAGCGCAGTTGAAAGGTGAAATCTTTATTTCTTAAGTAAACTTTCGTAATAATCCTTTGGTGGTAAAACAGTAATTTCCACCCTTCTGTTTTGTTGTTTATTTTCTTCGGAATCATTTAGAAAGCGAGGTTTGCTTTCGCCGTAAGGTTTTATTTCGAATTCATATAATGAGTTTTCACCAAAAATTTCAATCAATCTATTCTTTACTGAAATGCATCTGTTTTCCGAAAGTATCATATTTGAAACTTCATCGCCATCGCTATCTGTATGTCCTTCCACTAAGATTGTAGCCTTATCTACTTTCTGAATATTTTTCGCCAAAGAGTCAAGGTCTTGTTTGGCAGTTTCTTTTAAATCATATTTTGCAACATCAAACAAAACGTCAGCGTTTATAGTGAGTTTTATAACGCTGTTAATAGCTCCAATAGCGTCAATATCCGCGCCAGCACTTTTGCTTCTGCATAGGTCTTTCAAATCTGTTATTCGAAGAAAATAGAAAACGGTTTCATCATCAATTCTTTCATTACTTAAATCTATTGATGACTTTCCGCCTGCAATTTTTCCGGCATATACCCAATCAACGCCATTTTGTGAAATCTCTACTTTTGCGGGTTCTTGGGATGGCCCAACTTCAAAAAGATAGAGATCATCGCCCGGCAGATTCATAAAACCGTTGTCTGTAAATTCTACAGTTAAACTTCCGCCGCAACCCAATGAAATGAAATTTGGAGTTTGATAATTTTTGTAGTTCGGTTCGTGAAGGCACTGCACACTGTCTCTGTATTTTTGAATAGGCGCGGGCGATCCAACTTTGTATTCAATAAGTTTATCTGCGAATGAAATCTTTCCCAAAGGAAGATAGATGGATTCATATCTATCAATCCTGTATAGTTTTCCGGTTCCTTTTTGGGCGAAAAGATTACCTTCAAAAATGAAGAGAATTGCAAAAAGAAAAAATATGGAACGAAGCATTCGTCTATTTTTAACGAAGATACTGAAACTTCTTTAGTTGAAGTTTTCCCATAAAAAAACCGCCTCATTACTGAAGCGGTCTTTAGGCGAAATAATATAGTTAATGTCTTATTTTACTTTGTTTATAATTGCGGCAAAAGCCTCTGGGTGGTTCATAGCCAAATCTGCCAAAACCTTACGGTTAAGTTCGATTCCACTGTTTTTCATACTTCCCATAAATTGTGAATAAGACATTCCATGTTGTCTTGCACCCGCATTGATACGGGTAATCCATAAGGATCTGAAATTTCTCTTTTTTGTACGGCGGTCACGGTATGAATAAAGCATCGCTTTGTCCACAGCGTTTTTTGCAACTGTCCATACGTTTTTACGTCTTCCAAAGAAACCTTTGGCTTGTTTAAGAACCTTTTTTCTGCGGGCTCTCTTCGCAACTGAATTTACTGATCTTGGCATAATTTTAATTGTTTTTGTAGCAGGCGATTCACAAACACTGATTACTGATCACTGAATACTGAATACTTTTTTTTTAGCACTACTCCAGGGTTTAAATGAATTGTTTTAACCGGTTAAACAAGATTACTTCAATCGAAGCATTTGTTTCACATTGCTCTCGTCCGCTTGGTGTACCAAACCGTCGTGAGTTAATTTAAGTTTACGTTTTTTACTTTTCTTTGTTAAGATGTGGCTTTTAAACGCATGCTTTCTTTTGATTTTACCGGTACCTGTAAGCTTAAAACGCTTTTTGGCACTGGATTTTGTTTTTTGTTTCGGCATGTTTCCTATTATTAATTATTATTTCGCTTCTTTAGCCCTCCGGAGCTTTAGCGAAGGAGGGTTTCTTTTCTGTACTCTCCATAGCTTTAGCGTAGGAGGGTTATAATGAATCCAACTTTTTTTTGGATATTATTTCTTTTTTATCTGAATCAATACTGATAACTGAATACTGAGTACTGACTACTTCTTTTTCGGTGCAATGAACATAATCATCCGCTTACCTTCAAGTTTTGGCATTTGCTCCACTTTTCCGAATTCCTCAAGATCTCGGGCAAGACGCAAAAGTAAAATTTCACCTTGGTCTTTGTAAATGATGGAACGCCCTTTAAAGAAAACATAAGCTTTCAATTTTGAACCTTCCTGCAAAAACTTTTCGCCGTGTTTCTTTTTAAAATCGTAATCGTGATCGTCCGTATTTGGCCCAAACCTAATTTCCTTAATGGTAACTTTGCTTGCTTTTGCCTTTAAAACTTTCTCACGTTTTTTCTGCTCGTAAACAAACTTCTTATAGTCTATTACTTTGCAGACAGGTGGTTTGGCATTTGGTGAAATCTCAACAAGATCTAGTTCTTGTTCTTCTGCAATTTCGCGAGCACGCTTTAAAGGATAAACTCCTATTTCAACGTTATCACCTACAAGGCGTACTTCTTCTTCACGAATCTTTCCATTGATTCTGTGTTGATCTTCCTTAATCACCCTTGCAGGGCCTCTACTTCTTTTTCTTCGTATTGCTATGGCTAAAAATTTTTAGTTAAACATTAAATTCTTTTAATTCTTCTTTTACTGCTTGTTGAATCAATTCTGAAAAGGCTTTTGGCATCATTGTGCCTAAATCGCCTTCACCGTGTTTACGTACAGAAACCGTTCCATCTTTTTCTTCCTGCTCACCAACAATCAGCATATAAGGGATTTTGTTCATTTCAGCCTCCCTAATTTTCTTGCCAATTGTCTCGTTCCTATTGTCAACAAGGGCGCGAATCTCGTCATTTTCAAGCAAATTTAAAACTTTTTGGGAGTATTTTTCATATTTTTCACTTAATGACAAAATACTTACTTGTTCTGGCATGAGCCAAAGGGGGAAATTACCGCCTGTGTGCTCGAGTAAAATGGCTATAAATCTTTCCATACTTCCAAAAGGAGCGCGGTGAATCATTACAGGGCGGTGTGTTTCATTATCACTGCCTTTGTATTCCAATTCAAAACGTTCCGGAAGATTATAATCTACCTGAATCGTTCCCAATTGCCAGCTTCTTCCAAGGGCATCCTTCACCATAAAGTCTAGCTTTGGGCCATAAAATGCTGCTTCACCATATTCAATTTTGTAATCAAGTCCTTTTGATTCCGCTGCATTTATAATTGCTTTTTCGGCTTTTTCCCAATTTTCAAGACTTCCAATATACTTTTCAGGTTTGTCAGGATCGCGCAATGAAACCTGGGTATAAAAGTTTTCGAAACCTAATGAACCGAAAACATACAAAACCAAATCAATTACTTTCTGGAACTCGCTATCCAATTGATCAGGCGTACAAAATATATGCGCATCATCCTGAGTGAAACCGCGAACGCGGGTCAATCCATGAAGTTCACCGCTTTGTTCGTAGCGATATACTGTACCAAATTCGGCAAAACGCTTCGGCAAATCTTTGTAGGACCAAGGCCTGCTATTGTAAATTTCGCAATGGTGAGGGCAATTCATGGGTTTCAGTAGAAACTCTTCGCCTTCGTTCGGGGTTTTTATTGCCTGAAAACTATCGGCTCCATATTTTGCATAATGACCAGATGTAACATAGAGTTCCTTTTGACCAATATGGGGGGTAACTACCATTTCATATCCAGCTTTTTTCTGAGCTTTCTTTAAGAAATTTTCAAGACGCTCTCTTAAAGCTGCCCCTTTCGGAAGCCAAAGCGGTAATCCTTGCCCAACTTTTTGTGAAAACGTAAAAAGCTCAAGTTCTTTCCCAAGTTTTCTATGGTCACGTTTTTTTGCTTCTTCCAAAAGCTCAAGGTATTCAGTTAAATCTTTTTGCTTCGGAAAACTGATGCCATAAATACGTGTAAGTTGCTTGTTCTTTTCATCACCGCGCCAATATGCGCCAGCAATACTCATCAATTTAATAGCTTTTACAATTCCGGTATTTGGAATATGTCCGCCACGGCACAAATCAGTAAAAGTATCGTGGTCGCAGAACGTGATAGTTCCATCTTCAAGATTTTCTATCAGCTCAACTTTATATTCGTTACCTTGCTTTTTGTAATAATCCAAAGCATTTGCTTTTGAAGATTCGCGTATCGAAAACTCATGTTTTCCTCTGGCTATCTCAAGCATTTTATCTTCAATTTCCTTCAAATCTTTTTCTGAAATAGTCTTATCGCCAAAATCTACATCATAATAAAACCCATTTTCGATTGCTGGGCCAATAGTTAATTTGATTCCGGGGAACAGTTGTTCCAATGCCTGCGCAAGTATGTGGGCAGATGAATGCCAGAAAGCTTTTTTTCCTTCCTCATTATTCCAGGTATATAATATAAGTGATCCATCTTTCGTCAAAGTTGTGCTCGTCTCTACAATTACATCGTTAAAAGATGCTGAAATTACATTGCGTGCGAATCCTTCACTAATACTTATGGCTACGTCCATAGGCGTAACTGCTGCATCAAAATTCTTTACACTTCCATCGGGTAGGGTAATGGCTATCATATACTGAAAAATTTTAGGGTGCAAAGATACTATTAGTTTCGGCGGTTTGCAATATCCCGTTTATGGATTATTGTTATTTTTTGGGCGTTCCCAATAACCTTTTGCGGTTATTGGTCAGGCTTTCACTACTCGCTTCCCAATACGCTTTTTTGCGCATTGGGAGAGCTCAAGCATGCCGTTCAATCCTTAACGCAGCTTCAATCCAGAAAATAGCATATATATTAAGGTAAAAGAAGAGTAAAATTTAATTTTAAAGTTAAGTTATG
>JBBQUI010000079.1:0-12264 GCA_038212575.1 Flavobacteriales bacterium | reverse complement strand
ACGAAGAGCAAATAAAAAATAACGAACGTGTAGATTTGAAAATGCTGCACTTTTTCATCAATACAGGAATTCGCGACACTGCGTATTACTGGAACGAACTGGTAAAGTGTTTGAAGGTGTATGTTCGACTTAAAAAAATATGTCCATCACTGGATAGTTTGAACATTGGAGGGGGTTTTCCTATTAAAAATTCATTGCATTTTGAGTATGATTATCAATATATGATCAATGAAATTTTAAACCAAATAAATATTACGTGTACCGAGGCTGAAGTGCCCGTACCACACATTTTTACTGAATTCGGAAGTTTCACCGTAGGCGAAAGCGGCGGCGCTATTTATGAAATTCTGTATCAAAAACAACAGAATGACCGTGAAAAGTGGAATATGATAAATTCTTCATTTATAACCACTTTGCCAGATACCTGGGCGATTAGCAAACGTTTTATTATGCTTGCCGTAAATCGTTGGAATGATGAATATGAAAGAGTACTATTGGGTGGGATGACCTGCGATAGTGATGATTATTACAATAGTGAGCAAAACATGGCGGCGATTTATTTACCAAAATTCCGTAAAGAAAAACCTTTGTATATTGGCTTTTTCAATACCGGAGCATATCAAGAAAGTATCGGCGGGTTTGGTGGTTTGCAACACTGCTTGATACCTTCGCCAAAGCATATTTTAATTGATAGAGACGAAAACGATACTATAACAACCGAACTTTTTTCAGAACAACAAACAAGCGAGCAATTGCTAAACATTTTAGGTTATGAGCACTAAGACGTATGCCGGAATCCCGCAAAAATATGCGGCCCTTGAAACATCAAAAATTGTATTAATTCCCGTTCCTTATGATGGAACCAGCACTTGGCAAAAAGGAGCAGACAAAGGCCCCGAAGCATTTTTGGATGCTTCGGAAAACATGGAATTATATGACATTGAAACCCAAACCGAGGTTTACAAACAAGGGGTTTACCTTGCAGATGCCATCACAGAAAATTCCTCGCCCGAGGCAATGGTTTCAGAAGTACACAAAGCCACAAAAGATTATATAAAGCGAAATAAGTTCGTAACAATCTTCGGTGGCGAACACAGCATTTCAATTGGTACAATTCGCGCTTTCAATGAGTGTTTTGATGATTTAACGGTACTTCATATTGACGCACATGCAGATTTGCGCAAGGATTTCCATGGAAGCACTTGCAATCACGCCTGCGCCGTATATGAAGCAAGCCAAACTACAAACTTGGTGCAAGTTGGAATTAGAAGTATGGACATTGCCGAAACGCGAGTAATGGATGAAGAAAAAACATTCTTCGCCCACGATATGGCAAAAGACGAATATTGGATGGACAAAGTAATTGAAGCTTTAGGTGAAAATGTATTTATTACTTTTGATCTTGATGCCTTTGATCCTTCAATCCTTCCATCAACGGGAACTCCTGAGCCAGGGGGACTTTTCTGGTATGAAACTTTAGATTTTCTAAAACAGGTTTTTGAAGAAAGAAATGTTGTAGGTTTTGATATTGTGGAGCTTTGCCCAAATGAGGAAGAAAGAGCTTCAGATTTTGTAGCTGCAAAACTTTATTACAAAATGTTGACTTACAAATTTGCAGGAACTGTGGAAGGCGACGAATATGAAAGTAATTTTAATGAAACCAAAAAAGGTGTTTCAAAATTTAATACAGAAGAAGATGAGTACTAGCAAAGGATCTATTTCCCAGTTTATTGAAAAATATTATTTACATTTTAATGCTGCCGCCCTTGTGGATGCCGCAAAAGGCTATGAAGCACAATTGAATCAAGGTTCAAAAATGCTCGTATCACTTGCTGGCGCTATGAGTACTGCCGAATTGGGAAAGATTTTTGCCGAAATGATCCGTCAGGATAAAGTGCATATTATTTCCTGCACGGGTGCAAACCTTGAGGAAGATATTATGAATCTCGTGGCTCACAGCCATTACAAACGCGTGCCGAATTACAGAGATTTAACACCGCAGGACGAATGGGATTTATTGGAAAAAGGAATGAACCGAGTAACGGATACGTGTATTCCTGAGGAAGAAGCTTTCCGAAGAATCCAGAAACACATCGTGAAATTATGGAAAGATGCCGAAGCCAATGGCGAACGCTACCTTCCGCACGAATATATGTACAAACTTTTATTGAGTGGTGTAATGGAAGAGCATTACGAAATAGATTTAAAAGATTCGTGGATGTACGCCGCCGCCGAAAAAAACCTACCCATAGTTTGCCCAGGTTGGGAAGACAGCACTATGGGCAACATCTTTGCTAGCTATGTTTTGAAAGGTGAATTGAAAGCCTCCACAATGAAAAGCGGGATCGAGTATATGACTTTTCTAGCTGATTGGTATACAGAAAATTCTAAAAAAGGAATTGGTTTCTTCCAGATTGGTGGAGGGATAGCCGGAGATTTTCCAATTTGTGTTGTACCGATGCTATATCAAGATATGGAAAGAACTGATACCCCATTTTGGAGCTATTTCTGCCAAATAAGCGATTCCACTACAAGTTTTGGTAGCTATTCAGGAGCAGTACCCAATGAGAAGATTACCTGGGGAAAACTGGACATAGACACTCCAAAATTCATCATAGAAAGTGATGCAACCATCGTAGCGCCTTTGATTTTTGCGTACCTTTTAGGTATGTAAAAACAGGTAAATATTATTTGCACACAACTACGAATAACAGAAGAATAGAAATCGTTTCCCTTGACAAAAAGAGTTGAGAGAAGGGATTTTAGATTATTTAATAAAATAACAGAATGGAACACCAAAAGATTGAAAATATAGAACTGAAATTTTTAACGCTTAAAGATTATGAAGCGTTGAAAAAAGCCACCATTCAATCTTATGGCGGACTGCCAAACAGTTATTGGAAGATAAACGAGATAGGGAATTTGATAGACATCTTCCCAGAAGGACAAGTTGTAATAATGGCTGATGGCGAAATAGCCGGTTGTGCCCTTTCCATAATTGTAGATTATGATGAAATTGAAGACCAGCATACCTATAAAGATATTACAGACGACCCCACCTTCAGTATTCACGATCCCGAGGGCGATGTGCTTTACGGAATTGACGTTTTTATCCGTCCAGATTTTCGCGGATTGCGTTTGGGAAGAAGATTATACGACTACAGAAAGGAACTATGTGAAAATTTAAACCTTAAAAGCATCATCTTCGGTGGAAGGATGCCAAATTATCATCTCCATTCAGATAAAGTTTCCCCAAAACAATACATCGAAAAAGTAAAGCGCAAACAGATTGATGACCCAGTATTAAACTTTCAAATATCAAATGATTTTCACCCGGTGCGTGTTTTGAAAGGCTATTTAGAAGGTGATAAGGCTTCAGGTGAATTTGCAGTTTTAATGGAATGGGATAATATTTATTTCACCAAACCTGAGAAAAAACCAAAACCGAGTGCTATTAAAAGCGTTGTCCGCTTAGGTCTTATTCAATGGCAAATGAGAAGCTATAATGGGATGGAAGATTTAATGCAACAAGTGGAATATTTTATAGATAGTGTAGCAGGCTACCGGTGTGATTTCGCAATGTTTCCAGAATTTTTCAACGCCCCGCTCATGGCAGAATATAACCACATGAGCGAGCCGGATGCAATCCGTGAACTTGCAAAACACACCAAAGAAATTACTGAGAAAATGGCGCAACTTTCCATTTCCTATAACATCAATATCATCACCGGCAGCATGCCAGAGATGGTGCGCGGAAAACTGTATAACGTAGGCTATCTATGCCGTCGTGACGGAAGTGTTGAACGTTATGAAAAAATTCACGTAACCCCCGACGAAGCCAAAGTATGGGGAATGGTAAATGGAAATTCACTTCAAACTTTTGATACTGACTGTGGAAAGATAGGAGTATTGATTTGTTACGATTCCGAGTTCCCGGAACTTTCAAGATTGCTTTCAGATGAAGGGATGGATATTCTCTTTGTTCCTTTCCTGACAGATACACAAAACGGTTATTCCCGAGTACGGCTATGCGCCCAAGCCAGAGCAGTAGAAAACGAATGTTACGTAGCCATTGCTGGAAGCGTTGGCAACCTTCCAAAAGTGCACAATATGGACATACAGTATGCCCAAAGTGCTGTATTCACCCCCTGCGATTTCTCCTTCCCCAACAACGGAATAAAAGCTGAAGCCACGCCAAACACAGAAATGATCTTGGTGGCAGATGTAGATTTAGACCTTTTGAGAGAACTCCATACCTTTGGCGCAGTACGGAATTTAAAGGATAGAAGAAAGGATTTTTATAGATTGGAACGGGTAAAAAAAGCCCCCTAACCCCCGAAGGGGAAACTAATATTCGCATTGGTTCTCACAGGGTAAAAATATAAGACTGAATAGAGCTCAACCCGCAAGGTTTTCAAAACCTTGTAGGTTTAAATTTTGCGGGAAGAAAAATCTCCCAAATCGCAACCCCAATCACCACAGTATATTCCAAAGCTACCAACCATAGCTTTTCATCAAAACCATCTTTTCCGTAAGCTGAATAACTAAGCACTACCAAAAAACTCCAAACAATCGGAAACTTATATTTCGTAAAAACGGAAAGCAAAAGCGGAGTGGCAATATACCACGGATGCACGGTTGTGGAAAACAAAAAGTAGAATGAAACTGCAAACAGCATCGCAGTAAGCAATTGTTGCGGTGTTTTATTTTTTCTGAAAAAGGCAATTCCCAAAACGAAAAGAAAGACCAAAACGGGAAGAATCTTTCCAACCGTTTCAATAATATTCCACCCCACCGTCTGAAAGCCAATCCACCGAATTACATAATAAACACTCGCATTAAACTCAAAATTCTGAAACCAAAGCGCAATGGTTGAGGAAAAATGCTGAATAAATTCCGAAGAGAGAAAGGGCAGAAATGTAATTAAAACCGTAACTCCTACCATAGAATAAAATCCTAATAAGCTTTTTATAGAGACCTCACAGGTTTCAAAAGCCTTTGAGGTCTTGGTTGACTTCATAAAATATTTCAAAAATAAAGGCAAAAATAACAGCGGAATCAACTTCACCGAAATGGAAAATCCTACCAAAACCGCCGGCCAAAACCATTTCCCCCTAAAAAGTAAAAACAGACCCCAAACAAAAAAGAAAAGCATCACTCCCTCAAAATGCAGGTTTCCGGTAAGTTCAATGATGATAAAAGGATTCAGAAAATACCAAAAGATTCTATTTAATGGAATGTTCAGTTTTTCTAAAATTTTCTTTCCAAAATAAAGAATACCAACGTCTGCCAAAATAATTAGAACACGAAGAACAACTACGGAGCCCAAAATACTCTTTCCAGCAAACAGCGCGGCAATCGCAAAAAACAATTGGTTCACCGGCGGATAATTACTGAAATGGCTGGCGTTAAGAGCGCCCATTCCTTCAATTAATTGTTGGGATTGTTCAATTGCAACCTCGAGCCCTTCGACTCCGCTCAGGACAGGCTCCGTTGAAAAGTCGGGAGTAAATAAATATGGACTTACGCCCTGTAACAGCAATCTTCCATCCCACAAAAACCGATAAAAATCCTGCGAAAGATTCGGGATTGCAACAATAAAGACAAGTCGAAAAGCAATTCCTAAACCTGCTAGCAACCAAAAGTTTAGCTTTAATTTTTCAATAAAAAGATAAGCTGTAAAAAACAGCGCAGCATAAAGTGCGATGAGTTTTACAAAATCATTGCGCTCCAAATTATAAGCAAAGCTTGCATAAAACGCGATGGAGATTATCGCGAAGAGAAGCGGTATTTTATATAGTTTAATGAAATTCAAAAACCGCTTTATTTAATTGTTAAATAGAAAATAGAAAATCTAAAATCTAAAATCGGCAATCTAAAATCGTAAATCCTGTCAATCCTGCCATTCAGCAATAAAAAGATTGGTATCACGCCCTCCGCCATTATTTCTGTTACTTGAAAACGCCAACCTTTTCCCATCATTTGAAAAGACTGGAAACGCATCAAACGTTTCCCCGTGTGTAACCCGTTCAAGATTTTTACCATCAAGATCAATCAAATACAGATTGAATGGAAATCCTCTTTCCGCCTCAAAATTGCTGGAGAACAAAATCTTTTTTCCCGAAGGATGAAAGAATGGAGCCCAATTGGCGTTGCCCAAATGAGTAAGCTGTTTGAGTTCGCTGCCATCGGAATTACAAATAAATAGCTCCATTTCGGTGGGCTGCACCAAACCTTGGGCGAGCAAATCTTTGTATTCTTTTATTCCTGCTTCGGTCTTTGGTCGGGAAGCACGGAAAATCAGTTTGCTCCCATCTGGTGAAAAGAATGCGCCGCCGTCATAACCCAATTCATTGGTTATCTGTTTTACATTTTTTCCGTCAAGATCCATGGTGTAAAGCTCCAAATCACCGCTTCGCATTGAGGTAAAAACAATCTTATCTCCTTTTGGTGAAACTGTTGCTTCGGCATCATAACCTGGTTCATTTGTAAGTTGAGCAGTTATATTTCCTTCCAAATCCGCTACAAAAATGTCGAAGCTGTCATATACAGGCCACACGTATTTTCCTTCCTTTTTTAGTGGAACTTCGGGACAATTTTCATCCTTTAAATGGGTGCTTCCATAAACTATATGTTTGCCGTCAGGCAAAAAATAACTGCAAGTGGTTCGGCCTTTTCCGGTGCTAACCATTGGCGGTTGTTTGTCTTTAAATGTTTCATCAGCATTCATCAAAAACATTTGGTCGCAGTTTACGCCCCAATTTTTGTTGTTGCTTTGGAAGATAAGTTTGCTATCGTCAAAACTCCAATAGGCTTCAGCGTTATCGCCGCCAAATGTTACTTGCCGAATGTTTTTAAAATGTTTTTCTTCGGAATAAATCAAAGTGTCCTTTGTTTGCGGATCGAGAACTGCATTTGAAGTTTTTTCGGTTGAGTTGGGTAATTCTTTCTCTTTCACTTCATTTTTACAACTCGTAAAAACGGAAACAATTAGCACCGTATATAATATTTTCATTTTTAATGTACTTTTGAACAAAAGTAATGATATGCGTACAATTTTAGTGATATTTCTGGCAATGCTTGTTTTTTCCTGCAAGGAAACAAAAGTTAAATCGGTAACAATGACGGAAGACGTTTCCATTTTGGCGAACGATAGTTTGAACGGAAGAAAAACAGGTTCGGAAGGTGAAAGGAAAGCGGCTGAATATATTGCGAAAAGGTTTGCAGATTTAGGATTGCAACCGAAAGGAACTAACGGTTATTTTCAGAAGTTTACTTTTAAGGCAAGCAATAATCCGCATCAGGAAGCAGAATTTACCTCAGAAAAAAATGATCCTTCGACTGGGCTCAGGACTGAAACTGGGGAAAATGTAATTGCTTATTTGGACAACAAGGCTGAAAACACCGTGGTTATTGGCGCACATTACGATCATTTGGGAATGGGCGGCGAAGGTTCACTGTACCGCGAAGGCGATGCAATCCATAACGGTGCGGACGATAACGCGAGCGGTGTAGCAATGATGCTACATTTGGCAGATTCACTTCAAAAGAAAGATTCTCCAAAGAATAATAACTATCTTTTTATTGCTTTTTCTGGGGAAGAGGAAGGGTTGTTGGGTTCAAATTATTTCGTAAAAAACCCAACAATCGATACAAAAAAAGTAACCTATATGCTGAATATGGATATGGTGGGAAGACTGAATTCTGAAAACACTTTGGCGGTTTATGGCTTGGGAACTTCACCGATTTTGAAACAAACTGTGAATGCAAACGCAGGCGATCTAAACATTGTCGAAAACGAAAGTGGTGTTGGGCCAAGCGATCACACTTCTTTTTATTTGGCAGATATTCCTGTGTTGCATTTTTTTACAGGACAGCACGAAGATTACCACAAACCGAGCGACGATACCGAAAAAGTAAATTTTGCGGGAATGGAAATTGTTTCAAATTATATTTTCAGCATCATTAAAGATTTGGATTCGCAAAAGAAACTTCCTTTCAGAAAAACTAAAAACGAAAGCGAAGTGGTTCCAGATTTTAAAGTGACTTTAGGCGTGGTGCCCGATTATCTTTTCAGTGGAAAGGGAATGCGGATTGATGGTGTAAGTGAAGAAAAACCGGCTCAAAAAGCAGGACTTCAAAAAGGTGATGTTGTAGTGAAAATGGGCGAATTTGAAGTGACCGATATGATGAGCTATATGAAAAGCCTTTCGAAATTTGAAAAGGGACAAACTGCAAAAGTTACTATCGATAGAAGCGGGGAATTGAAAGAAGTTGAGGTTACGTTTTAAGTCATCATCATTCCACAGTAACCGAGGCTAATTATGGCATAAACAATTGAAATTATAACCAAGATTTTTCCTGTTTTCTTTTCTTTGTCAGTGGCTTCTAATCTTATAAGGATTAGGCCCCAAAGAAAAAGGATAAAAGGAATAAAAACAAAAACAATAAATAAAATCATTTTTTTAATTTAAATGTCACATCATCATAGTTCCGCAAATACCAAGACTAATAATTACATATACCGTTGCAATAATGAAAAGTATCTTGGGAGTTTTGCGCTTTCCATTATAGTAGAGGGCTCCACCAATGATGCTAAGTATTATTGCTGGCGACAGAATTAACAATATTATTAAGATAAAAAGTACGGTGTAATCTGCTTCTAAGTAAATCATAACACTTCAGCTTTAAGTTTTTCCAAATATTCCTTTTTATCATCCCGATAGAAAAGGTTCATCGTTTCAAATGGGATGATTTTATAATCCTTGTCCACAATATGAACACAGGATTTTTTAACGCTTCTAACGTCAAAGTTATACGCATCAATAAATTGCATAATTATTATTCTGAAAAGATTGTCGTAGCCCAATTCCGGAGCATCAATATTGGGAAGACAGCAGAGAATTGATTTTAAATTTTCCTGCGCACATTCTACCGAATTCCCCGTACTGAAAAGCTCGATCATTTTGCCTTTCAGCATTTCGTCCTGTTCGTAAACAATTGTGTTTTTGCTATTGTCCAGCAAATCTTGTGGATTGATGTATCGCGTCAATGGAAAAACTTCCTCACCCAATTTCAGGGCATAACCCATCACCAAAGCATCGGGATTGCAAGGGACCGGAAGTAAATCTTCAGCATTGAAAACATCCGTCTGTTCCAAAATTTTTCTACGAACTTCAGTGAGTGTAATTCTATCGGTTTCCGTGTAGAAACCTTCCAATCTTCCTGCAATTTGGGTGGGTTGAAAAGTTACTCCGCGAACACATTTTTGCTTTAAAGCGAAGTCAATTATTTTTCCCATTTCACCATCGTTCAGTCCTTTTTGAAGCGTTACAACCAAAGTGGTCGACAAATTCAATTCATTCAAATTAGCAAGTGCTTGTTGACGAATTTTAGTCAAATCTGCCCCGCGCAGGGTTCGCAAAACAGAATCTTCAAAAGAATCAAACTGCAAATAGATTTCGAAATCGGGTGCGTATGTTTTCAGTTTTTCGGCAAAATCTTTCTCTTTCGCAATTCTGATTCCGTTTGTGTTTAACATTAAATGTTTTATGGGAAGCGTTTTCGCATAATCCAAAATCTCAAAAAACTGCGGATGGATTGTTGGTTCGCCACCGCTAATTTGCACAACATCGGGCTCTTTTTCGTTTCGAACCACCGCGTCCATCATTTTTTTTATTTCATCCAAAGTGCGGTGTCTGCCATAAGTTGGCGACGAACCTGCGTAACAAGTAGGGCAGGTGAGGTTGCAACGATCGGTGACTTCAACTATCGTCAAACACGAATGTTGCTCGTGATCCGGACACAATCCGCAATCATACGGACAGCCGTAATGCGTTTTTGTGTTGAAGGTATAAGGCATCTCCGAAGGCTTGTTATAGTTGCGTATATTTTTGTAATATTCTGCGTCATCTGCAATCAGGACTTTACTGTTGCCGTGTTCGGGGCAACGTTTCAGCATAAATACATTGTTTTCCTCAAAAACTATTTTAGCGTCAATTCGTCTTAAGCATTCTGGGCAGAGGCTTAAGGTGAAATCGTAGTATGTGTATTTTCTAACGGGCATTTGAAGGGTTTAAAGTTCAAAGTTTTCAGTTATTCTGTCTTGTGTCTTGTGTCTTGGCTCTTGGGTCTTGCTTCTTTTTATGAAAAAAATCGTTTTATAATAATACAGCAAGCAAATAAAGCAAAGTATTTGAACGCTGCTCAGTCCTAAAATCAAGAATTCATTTGGCTTTAAAAATTCGATACAAAAGCGAAAACTGAAATAGCTTATCATAAACCATTGGAACAAATCGCCGTTTTCCAATATATTTTTCCTTTGAATTTGTTTCAATGCTATTGCTAAAAGTACCAAAAAAACGAGTTCGTATAACGCGAGCGGATGCCGAAGCATACCATCACCCAAATCCATTCCGAAGATTGATGAGGTTTCTGTTCCGTAAGTGAATTCATTTGTGCCAGAGAGGAAGCAACCAATCCGACCAATAAAAATTCCGAGAATGATTGGGAACGTAAACAAATCGCCCGACGAACTTTTTTCCCCGATTATTTTTTTTGCAATCTCCACGCCCAAAAGTCCGCCGAAGAGTCCGCCCATTATAGATTTTGCGTTCAGCAATTGAATCCAGGTATTTTCAGAATATTCAATAAAAGGATATTCCAAAAAACCAATAATCCGTGAACCAATCAACGCTCCCAAAGTTGCACCGATAATTATGGAAAGTCTATTGTTTGAAGAAATTTCATCCTTACTTCTTTTCCGAAGAAAAACATAGTAACGGAAACCCACAATAAAAGCGAGATATTCCAAAATGAGATGGATATTCAGTTTTATTCCGAAGAGGATAGGCTCGAATGGGATTTCCAAATTTTAACTGTTTGGATATAAATGTATGAAAAAAGAAAAACCTCACAGGTCTCATAGATCTGTGAGGTTTAATATATTTTGTACTGCGTACTGAAAACTGCGTACTGCAATACTTTTTTTACATCATCCCGGGCATTCCACCGCCCATACCTGGCATTCCGCCACCGGCATTTTCTTCTTTGATGTCAACCAAAGCACATTCGGTAGTAAGAATCATTCCAGCAACCGAAGCCGCGTTTTCAAGCGCAATACGGGTTACTTTTTTAGGATCGATAATACCGGCTTTTAGCATATCAACATATTTTTCAGTTTTGGCGTCATAACCGAAGTTTTTCTTTCCTTCCAAAACTTTATTGATTACTACAGAACCTTCACCACCACCATTTTCAACAATGGTGCGAAGTGGTGATTCAATTGCACGGGCAACGATTTGTACGCCAGTTGCTTCGTCTGAAGTGTCTGTTGATATTTTTTTCAAAACCTCAATAGCGCGAACCAAAGCCACGCCACCACCTGCAACAATGCCTTCTTCTACAGCCGCACGGGTTGCATTAAGTGCATCATCCACACGGTCTTTTTTCTCTTTCATTTCAACCTCTGAAGCTGCCCCTACGTAAAGAACGGCAACACCGCCAGCCAATTTGGCCAAACGCTCCTGCAATTTTTCTTTGTCGTAGTCGCTGGTTGTAGATTCTATTTGAGATTTTATTTGGTTTACACGGCCTTTAATGTCTTTTTTGTCTCCTGCACCATTTACAATTGTAGTATTGTCTTTGTCAATTGTAATAGTTTCCGCAGAACCCAACATATCTATAGTTGCGTTTTCCAAAGTGAAGCCACGCTCTTCAGCAATTACGGTTCCTCCAGTCAAAACTGCGATGTCTTCAAGCATTGCTTTTCTTCTATCTCCAAAACCGGGAGCCTTTACAGCGGCGATTTTCAAAGAACCACGAAGTTTGTTTACTACCAAAGTAGCCAAAGCCTCTCCGTCAACATCTTCAGCAATAATCAATAAAGATTTTCCTTGTTGCGCCACTGGCTCAAGAATAGGAAGTAAATCTTTCATTGAAGAAATTTTCTTATCGTAAAGCAAAACCATTGGGTTTTCCAATTCAGTTTGCATTTTTTCGGTATCGGTTACAAAATATGGAGAAAGGTAACCACGGTCAAACTGCATTCCTTCAACAACATCAACGTATGTTTCGGTTCCTTTAGCCTCTTCAACAGTAATAACACCTTCTTTTCCAACTTTTCCGAAAGCTTTGGCGATTAGATCACCAATTACATCATCATTGTTTGCAGAAATGGAAGCAACTTGTTTTATCATTTCTGAAGAATTGCCAACTTTCGTAGATTGACTTTCCAAATTTTTAACGATTGCTTCAACAGCTTTG
>JBBQUI010000078.1:0-12285 GCA_038212575.1 Flavobacteriales bacterium | reverse complement strand
TCCAGAAATGGGGCTTTTTTTATGCAAAATTTTTACTGAGATATTCCAGTTTTTGTAAATCTTCCTTACTTTCAATTTTGCGGGCAATTCCGTTTTTTATTAGCAGGTTTTGTGTGGTTATATCTAAAACATCCTCATAATAATGGTCCGTTATTATTATACCCTTTTCGGCCTTTAGCGTGTTTAATAGTTTTTTAATTTCATCTTTATGTAATGGATCTATCATAGAAAATGGCTCGTCAAGCATTATAAAAGTATGGTTCAAATTTCCTACCAATAGAACCTCCAAATAGCGAACTTGGCCAAGCGAAAGTTCCCCAACTTTTTTCGCTGCAAGTTTTGCAATTAATGGATCATAAAAGATAACATCCTGCTTTTTTTCTTCTGAAAAGTATATAGGAATAACATCGCGAACTTTTAGATTCTTCGGCAAAAAGGAATGTTGTGGTAAGTAAGCAATACCTTCTGTGGAAATATTTTTTGAAGGATTAAACGATAGTCCATCTATTGAAATTTTTATAGAACCTTTCATTTGTGTTCCAAATATCATTTTTAGCAGAGTAGATTTTCCGCAACCATTTCGCCCAAAGACTCCAAGTATATCAGTAGTTTTCAAAGAAAAGGAGACTTCTTTAAGAACTTCTTTTTTTCCAAAGTTAATGGATGCGCTATGTAATTTGAAGATTGCCAAATAAGAAAATGATGAAAATAATTAAAACCGAAAACACAGGAATGCCAACAAAAAGATTAATGATTAATGAAGCACGAAAAAGCTTCCATTTGGTAAGCCCAAGATTATAATAGAAATAGAATTGATTATTGTAAAATGTGCGAAACCCAATAAACCCAAATAACAACGCGATTGTAGCGAAAAGAACAAATCCCCAAAGCAATCCCACATATATCATGCTTAAAATTGAAAACGCAGCAATAAATGGGAATATTGATTTATAAAATTGCCAATAGGCTCGGACATTCATATAAATTTGCTATTTGGTGATTTTTTCAGAATTGACATAAAAATCTTTTTTTATTTCCACAGTTTCAGTAGACGATGCAAATGTTTTTGTTTTCCATTCTAAAGTAGGAGAGATCCATTCTTCTTTGCCATTTATTATTGCAATTACGGGCATATTGAAGTTTTCAATAATATCCACATATCGAAATCTCAGATTTTTTCCATCAATGGAATATTCCACTTTTGGGACTAATGTGGTTCGGAGATATTGGTTAAAAAATTCAGTAAGGTCTATTCCAGTTTTTTCACTGATGTAATCTTCAACCTGTTTGCTGGTAACGGTTTGGTGATAAAAATCCTTATTCAAGCCACGAAGAATCTGCCGCCATTTTTCATCATCTTCAATAAGTTGCCGAATGTTGTGCAGAATATTTGCGCCTTTGTAATACTTGTCACTGCTCCCCGGATTGTTAACATTGTATTGCCCAATAATGGGGCGATCGTTCAAAATATTCTTCCGTATTCCTATTACATATTCCGAAGAAGCTTTTTTTCCGAAGTAATAATCCAAATAAAGATTTTCAGAATAATTTGTAAATCCTTCGTGAATCCACATATCAGCCACGTCTTTATTGGTGATGTTGTTCGCAAACCATTCGTGACCACTCTCGTGGATAATGATAAAATCGAACTTCAATCCCCAACCTGTTCCGGAAAGATCGCGGCCCAAATATCCGTTTCCAAATTTGTTGCCGTAAGTCACACTGCTTTGGTGTTCCATTCCTAAATATGGCGCCTCCACTAACTTGTATCCATCTTCGTAAAAAGGATAGGGACCAAACCAATGCTCAAAGGCTTTCATCATCATTGGAGCTTGTTTGAATTGTTCTTTTGCCTTCACTTCATTTTCACGGAGCACGTAATAATCCATATCGAGTATTCCTTTTTCGCCTTTATATTTTTCGCTCCAATGCACGTAATCGCCAATATTTATATTCACAGCGTAAGCGTTTATAGGGTTTACCACTTGCCACACCCAAGTTTTTGTGTTTTCGTTTTCTATTACTTCTTTCAGTTTTCCGTTGCTTACGTCCATTAAATCTTTTGGGGCGGTCACCGAAATTGTGATCCCATTGTCCGGTTCTTCGGAGGGATGATCTTTCAAAGGCCACCAAACGCTGGAGCCAATACCCTGGTTACTGGTCGCAATAAAATCCTTTCCATTGCTATCCTTGGTCCAAGTGAAACCGCCGTCCCAGGGCGGACGTCTTGCTACAATAGGTTTTCCGGAGAAGTAAATTGTAATTTTTTCTTCGTTTCCTTTTAGTTGTTTCTTTTGAAGTTTTAAAAAATGCGCATTCCCTTCGGAAGTGAATGAAATTTCCTTTTCGTCCTGCACAATTTTATCAATTTTCATCGGCGCTTGCAGGTCTATCTGCATTACTTCATTCGGTTCTAAAACTTTATACGTAATGGTATTGCTGCCTTCAATGGTTTTTTCTGAAGGATTTACTGACACTTTCAAGTCATAATAAGTTACATCCCACCAAGCTCTTTCGTGAGTTATACTGCCGCGAAGGGTGTCTGTACGGGTGAATTCCTTTTGGGAAAAAGTTGAATTTATTGAGGAAATACACAATAAAATAAACAATAATTTTTTCAACATAATATTTTTTTAAATCACAAATCACAAATCACAAATCACAAATCAGATTATCTTGATTTTCTTTTTTCAACAATTGCTGAAAAAATCTTTCTTAGTTCATCCGCCTCATTAATTAATTCAACCAATTTAATATCATATTGACTATTAAAGTCATTTTGTAACAATTTTAACCAAAGAAGCGATTCCTTTGCTTCCTTTCTACATATTTTAATTCTAAAATCAAAATCTTTATCACTTATATGTTCATTTGATTCTATATAGTTAGCAGCTACAGACCCTGAAGATCTTATTACTTGTTTCCCATCTTCAATATTTGCAATACTTTTCTGAAATGAATAAACTAACTTTCGAACAGATTTTGCAAACAAGTAAGTTCTAATTTCCAAATCATAAGGTTTTTCCATAACCGAATTTTTCTTAAATCTTTTTTGAGATTTGTGATTTGTATTTTTTGAGATTTCTTATCTAAACACGGAATTCGGAAAAACAACCACACTCTCAAACCCATCTTTTCCAACGGAAGCAACTCCAAAAAATGAATTGTCAATCACAATTCCTTCCAACGTAAATTCTGAAACATCGCCCACGTAACGGCTGTGGTCCCAAGTTGGTGAGGTGGTGTCCCGCCAATATATTTTATAACCAACAGCGCCATCAACTTTGTCCCATTTCAATTTTGCCGAAGCCTCCACCACGCCACCAATGGAAACATTTTTTGGCTCGGGTGGGGCAGAAGCGATGCTAGCCAAGTTTATCGCGTTAACTGCAGTTAGTTTTGCGGCATAGTCAAAGTTTACAAATTTCAATTTATCGCCATATTCTATACCATTTTCTGTGCGAATGTCCTGATGTTGTTGGTTGTAGTTTTCGTGTGCTTCCATAATTCTAATACCGGCCCAACCTAGATCGTTGAACGGACGGTGATGCCCACCGCGACCAAAACGGTCCAGTCTATAAACCATCATTGGGCTCATTTCTGGCATATAAGTCTGTGTAGTTTTAAAAACGTAACGGGCAAGTTGGCGTGAAATGCCGTCCACCTCGCCACCGTAAAAGCGCCGCATTTCACGTTCGCGCTCTGTTTCGGTTGGGGGAACGGGTTCGCTGAAAATTCTGAAATCACGATTGCTGATTACGCCGTCAACACCTTTTATGTTGCCAATCATATCATTATTGAAAACGCCAATGATTTCCCATCCGTTCTTTTTTGCGTATTCCGCAAAACCTTTTCCGCCGAACAATCCTTGTTCTTCTCCGCTCAATCCTAAATAAATAATACTGTTTTCAAACTTATATTTTGAAAGAACGCGTGCCGCTTCAATGGCTCCCGCCATTCCGCTGGCATTGTCGTTGGCACCGGGTGCGTCTTTAGTAAAATCGCTACCATCGCTATTACGCGAGTCGATATCGCCGCTCATGATGATGTAGCGGTTGGGGTATTTTGTTCCTTTTTGTATAGCCGCGACGTTCACGATCCAAGTATCTTGGGGAACGCGATCATTTCCTTCGGCCTTCACCAAATCTTTTTGGGTAAAAACATTTAGGCAGTTGCTACAGCCCTTCGAAATGGTTTCAAATTCACTTTTGATCCATCGTCGCGCTGCGCCAATTCCACGCGTGTTGCTTACTGTGTCACTAAAAGTATTTCTGGTTCCGAAATTGGCAAGTGTTGTTATATCTGCTTCAATTCTTTCCGAGGAAACGGAATTTATGATATCATAAATTTTTTGATCGGTTTGGGAATAACAAAAAGAGAATACCAATAAGGCTACTGTAAGGGAAAATTTTTTCATTTCAAAAAAGTTTCCCTAAAAATACTCAAAAGAAGGAAGAACGTCTAAAAACTTTTGAATTTTGTAATTGCTGAATTACATAGGCTCTGCAACTACAGCTAGTTTCTTTCCATTGGGGCTAATTGCCATTCGCGTTATGTTTTTAATGCCATGTTCTTCCAATGAAGCCACCCTGTTCCATTCCGATTCGCCCAGTGTGTCATACATATAGATTTTGTTGCCACTACCTATTATGATTTGTGCATCGTTTATCCAAACATAGTCTTGAATCCCGATGGGCAATTCGGTTACGAAAAAGCTTTCATAGGAATTCATATCTAATAGATATAAATCTAGATTTCCTTCTTCATTTACCAAAGAATAGCTCATTGAATTGGTATTTGGGACTTTTTGAAGCGACCTTCCAGCATTATAAAACAAAGTGTCTGCTTTTTTTGATGGCAAATCAATCATTACTAAATCCATTTTGTCGCCATCCAAAACTGTAGCGAGCATTTTTTGATCATTATAAAAGGTGAAGTATGCTATTTGTAAATCTTTAATTAGTTCTGTTGAATTGCCGGTTTCTGAATTATATCGGTAAAATCGTTGCAACCCATCTTTGTCGAGCCGAACGGCCGCTATATCATTATTTGAAGGAAATTTTTGTGGGGAATATTCACCGCCTTCCGTTTTTATATTGACCCATTTTTGAAGTTTTGAAGTCAGATTATATTCTGAAATGTCTGTCTGTCCATCATTGTTTCCAGCAAAAACAATCGTTTCGTTTGAAACGAAGGAAGGCTGGTTGTCATAACCTTCATTATTTGAAATATTTCGCGCATTCAGCAATTCGAGCCCTTCATAAGCAGGGGCTATATCAAAAACATAGACTTCAGTATTGTTTTGAGCTAAAGAGGAATAGGAGATAAGGATTGCAACAAAAAATAATAGCTGTTTCATTTAATATAATTTTGGTTTAAAAATAACAAACTTCGAACCAAATTTTCAATAAAAATAAAACCGCCCCATTTCTGAAGCGGTTTTAAGAATAATTTATAATTCAATTAAAACGGATAAGTATTTTCCGTAATCACTTTATCAGCAATTGTTCTGCGCAGTTCACCAATATTAGGCATGTTTTGGTATTTGGTGAAACGTTTAAGACCCATCAACATGGCGCGTTGTTCGTCACCTTCAGAAAAGGAAAGAATGGCTTCTTTTGCTTTAACGGTAATGATATCAACGGCGTGATAAAGATATAACTTCGACATTGCTATTTGTTCTTTTTGTGAATCTTCGCCAAAACGTTTTGCATTTTTTTCAGCTCTTAAGATTCCACTTTCAGCCATATAGATTTCAATCAAAATATCTGCGGCAGCCAAAAGTGTTTGCTGATGCTCATCAAGTTCAGTTCCATATTTTTGAACGGCACTTCCTGCAACCATCAAAAACACTTTTTTCAATTTGGCAATCATTCCCTTTTCTTCGGAAAGCAATTCGGAATAATCTGGTGTTTCAAAAGAAGGGATTCCCATCAATTCTGAAGCCACTGCTTGCGCAGGATTTAATAGATCTACGTGTCCTTTCATTGCTTTCTTCACCAACATTCCAACGGCCAACATTCGGTTTATTTCGTTCGTACCTTCGTAAATTCGGGCGATTCGAGCATCACGCCAAGCAGATTCCATCGGCGTGTCGGCACTATAGCCCATTCCGCCATAAATCTGGATTCCTTCGTCAGCACAGTTTTGAACGTCTTCAGAAACAGCTACTTTTAAGATAGAGCACTCAATAGCATATTCTTCAACACCTTTCAGTTCGGCTTCTGGATGGCTGTTTCCAGCTTCTAACCTAAGTGCAATTCTATCTTCAATATCTTTCGCTCCGCGATAACTTGCACTTTCTCCTACATAAGCATTGGTGGCCATTTCAGCAATTTTCAATTTTATGGCGCCAAATGAAGAGATTGGAACTTCAAATTGGATGCGGTCATTTGCATATTGAACGGCGTTTGAAATTATTCTACGTTGTGCGTCAAGACTGGCCGCTGCAAGTTTTATTCTTCCAACGTTTAAAGCGTTCATTGCAATTTTAAAACCTTCGCCACGTTCGCCCAACATATTTTCAACTGGAACTTTGGTTTCGTTAAAGAATATCTGACGGGTAGAGGAGGAGTGGATACCTAATTTCTTCTCTTCCTCGCCCATTGAAATGCCGTTTTCGGGGTCATTTTCAACAATAAATCCTGTAATGTATTTATCGTCTTCAATTCTTGCGAAAACTATAAATGTGTTGCAGAAACCTGCGTTTGATATCCACATTTTTTGTCCGCTAATTGCGTAGTATTTACCGTCCTCAGAAAGTACCGCTTTTGTTTTTCCGCTGTTGGCGTCACTACCTGCGCCTGGTTCAGTCAAGGCATAAGCGCCAAACCATTCACCTGTAGCGAGTTTTGGAACGTATTTTTTCTTTTGCTCCTCTGTACCGTAAAGGGTGATTGGTAAAGTTCCAATTCCCGTGTGCGCACCAAATGCAGTAGCTACAGAACCGGTTGCACCTGAAATGTAATCGCAAACCAGCATTGTAGTTACAAAACCCATTCCAAGTCCTCCATATTCCTCGGGAACTGAAACACCTAGCAAGCCAAGTTCACCAGCTTTCCGCATAATTTCTTCGGTAAGGGCGTAATCTTTATGCTCAAATCTTTCTTTTAAAGGCCAGATTTCACGATCCACAAATTCCTTTACGGAATCGCGCATCATTTTTTGTTCTTCGGAAAAATCTTCCGGAGTGAAAATGTCTTCTGCTTTTGTTTCTTTTACCAAGAATTGGCCGCCACGAAGGAGTTCTTTATCAACATTGTTTGTTATATTCATATTTATAGATTTTTAGAATCAAGAGCCAAGAGTCAAGACTTTTTATGAAAGCCCAGATTGGAAACCTGAAATCATTTTTTGAATTTGTTTTATTTTTTCTTCTAAATATTTAAATTTTTCTTCTGAAATATATGATTCATTAAACGCAATAATTAATTGAGTTTCTAACTCAAATGATGATCCCAAAGCTATTTCCAAATATTGTTTGAAATGTTTATTAGAACTTTTACTTGAGCCCTCTGCTATATTTGAAGGAATTGAAACAGCACACCTATTCATCTGTGAAACCAATCCAAATTTTTCAAAATCTGGAAAATCTCGAGTAATTTTATAGGTGTTTGAAACCAGGCTCATACTCTCCATCCATATTTTCAGCTTTTTAAAATTATGCATACACTCTTCTTTAGTCTTCAATCTTGGCTCTTGAATCTTGGCTCTTTCTTCTACTTCAAAAATTCATAAACCCCAGCAGCACCTTGTCCAGTACCAACACACATTGTCACCATTCCATATTTTCCTTGCAGATTTCTTTTGCGCATTTCATCAAATAGTTGGACAGAAAGTTTGGTGCCTGTACAACCCAATGGGTGACCCATTGCGATTGCACCTCCGTTTACATTTACAATTTCCTTATCTAAACCAAGTCCGCGGATTACAGCTAAGGATTGTGACGCAAAAGCCTCATTCAATTCTATAAGTTCCATTTGTTCCTGCTTCAATCCAGCTTGCTTCAATGCTTTTGGGATTGCATACAATGGGCCAATACCCATAATTTTCGGATCTACCCCAACTGCAGCAAAACTTACTAATCTCGCGATAGGTTCAAGATTTAATTCTTTCACCATTTCTTCACTCATAATTACAGCGAAAGCTGCCCCATCACTCATTTGTGAAGAGTTTCCTGCGGTTACGCTTCCACCTTCTGCAAAAACGGGACGAAGTTTGGAAAGTGCTTCTATAGTTGTTCCTTTTCTTGGGCCTTCATCCTTATTGACAGTATATTTTTCGGCAACTTTTTTTCCAGCATCATTTACAAAAATATGTTCAACTTCAATGGGAACAATTTGATCCTGAAAACGATTTTCATCCTGCGCTTTTAAAGCACGCATTTGACTTGTATAGGCAAATTCATCTTGGTCTTCCCTGGAAACGTTGTATTTTTTGGCAACCGCTTCTGCCGTTAGACCCATATTCCAGTAGTAATCTTCGTGGCCTTCTTTCGCTAATTTATAATCTGGAACAGGTTTATAACCGCCCATTGGAATGTAGCTCATGCTTTCCGCGCCACCAGCAATAATGCAATCTGCCATTCCATTTTGGATTTTTGCTGTGGCGATGGCAATGGTTTCAAGACCGGAAGCGCAGTATCTGTTTACCGTCATCCCTGGAATATCAACTATTTCCAACCCCATCAGCGAAATCAATCGGCCCATATTAAGGCCTTGTTCAGCTTCGGGCATTGCGTTACCAACTATTACGTCGTCAATTCGTTTCTTGTCGAGTTGTGGCAATTCGTTCATTATATATTTAATGGTTTCCGCAGCCAACTCATCAGGTCTTTTGAAACGAAAAACTCCACGAGGGGCTTTTCCCACCGCGGTTCTGTATGCTTTTACTATGTATGCTGTTTTCATTTTTCTAGTATTTTGGATTATTGGATTTTTAGATAATTCGATTTCTAAAAATCTAAGAGTCTAATTATCTAACAATCTAATTTCTTAGCGGTTTCCCCTTCTGAATCATATGCTGAAGTCTTTCCAAAGTCTTTCTTTCTCCTGTCAAACTCAAAAATGCTTCTCTTTCAAGGTCGAGCAAATATTGCTCGCTCACGTAGCTTGCTTCGCTCAAATCTCCACCAGCCATTACGTAGGCTAGTTTATTTGCGATTTTTTTGTCGTGCTCGCTGATGTAATTTCCGGCGTACATTTGGTCAGTTCCCACAAGGAACATTCCCAATGCTTGCTTCCCAAGCACTTTTATATCTGTTCTCTGAATTGGTTTTGTATAACCCTGATCTGCCATAAAGCGTGCTACTTCTTTAGCTGCGGCAATCTGTCTATTTTGGTTTACGATTACAATATCCTTTCCTTTTTGAAGAATTCCGGTATCGTAAGCTTCATAGGCCGAGGTTGAAACCTTTGCCATTCCAATGGTGAGGAAATAATCCTGCAATCTGTTGAGCTCAACGTCGTCTTTTTTGAAAGTGTCGCTTGCTCTAAGTGTCATTTCTTTGGAACCGCCTCCGCCAGGAATAACCCCAACTCCGAATTCTACCAAACCGATATAACTTTCAGCTGCAGCAACTACTCTGTCTGCGTGAAGCGTAAACTCACAACCGCCGCCCAAAGTCATTCCATGCGGTGCAACCACTACGGGAATGGAGGAGTAGCGTATACGCATACTAGTATCTTGGAAATATTTAACTGCGGCGTTCAATTCTTCATATTCTTGTTCAACGGCCATCATAAAAATCATTCCGATATTGGCGCCCACTGAGAAGTTTTTGCCATTGTTGGCAATTACCAAACCATCGTAATCTTTTTCGGCCATATCAATGGCTTTATTGATTCCAGCCAAAACATCTCCGCCAACAGAATTCATTTTACTAATAAATTCTACGTTCAAAATTCCATCGCCTAAATCTTCAACCACCACCCCATTATTTCTAAAAACTTCTGAAGTTTTGCGGATGTTGTCCAGAATAATAAACGAATCCTGTCCGGGAACTTTTACGTGTTTTTTCTGCGGAATATCGTAATAATAGGTGTTTCCGTCTTTTATAGTGTAGAAAGAATCAACACCAGCTTCAAGCATTTCGTTTACCCAAGCGGCAGGTTCTTTTCCTAAATCTTTTATTAATTCAATTCCTTTTTTAACGCCAACCGCGTCCCAAATTTCAAAGGGCCCGTTATCCCAGCCGAAACCAGCTTTCATTGCGTCATCAATCTTGTAAAGTTCATCTGTTATTTCAGGAATTCTTTTTGAAACGTAAGCGAACATTGCTCCGAAATTTTTTCGGTAGAATTCGCCTGCTTTATCTTCTCCCTTAATAAGAATTGGAAAACGGTCGGTAACTTTATCGACAGATTTTGTGTTTTCCAACGAGTCAAAAGAGGCTTTTTTGCTTTTTCTGTATTCCAAAGAATCAAGGTCGAGGGTAAGGATTTCACTGCTGCCGTCATCATTCTTCACTTTTTTGTAAAACCCTTGGCCACTTTTGCTTCCCAACCATTTTTTTTCCATCATAGTATCGATGAATCCTGGGATTTGGAAAATACCGTGTTCCTCATCATCGGGAACATTGTCATAAATTCCTTTGGAAACGTGCACCAAAGTGTCAAGACCAACAACATCAACGGTTCTGAAGGTTGCGGATTTTGGACGACCGATTACTGGGCCAGTAAGTTTGTCAACCTCTTCAACAGTAAGACCCATATCCTTCACTTGGTGGAAAAGGCTTTGAATGCCGAAAATCCCGATTCTATTTCCTATAAAAGCAGGTGTATCTTTTGCAACCACGGAAGTTTTTCCGAGGAATTTTTCACCGTAACCATTCAAGAAATCCAACACTTCAGTTGAAGTTTTTGGTCCGGGAATTATTTCAAAAAGCTTTAAGTATCGCGGTGGGTTGAAAAAATGCGTTCCGCAGAAATGTTTTTGAAAATCTTCGCTGCGGCCTTCACTCATAAATTTAATAGGAATACCCGAAGTGTTTGATGTAATAAGCGTTCCCGGTTTTCTGTGTTTATCAAGGTTTTCGAAAACCTGTTTTTTGATGTCCAAACGCTCTACAACTACTTCAATAATCCAATCGGCAGTTTTCACTTTGGAAATATCGTCTTCCAAGTTCCCCGTGGAAATTCGTTTTGCAAAATCTTTGTGATAGAGAGGGGCAGGGTTGCTTTTTATGGCTTTCTGCAAATCTGTATTTACAATTCTATTGCGAACTACTTTGTCCTCAAGTGTAAGCCCTTTCTTCTTTTCGTCATCGGTGAGCTCGCGAGGAACAATGTCCAGCAAAAGCACTTCCACGCCGATGTTGGCGAAATGGCAGGCAATACCGCTTCCCATAATTCCGGAACCAATTACCGCTACTTTGTTAATTCTTCTTTTTGACATTTTTTTTAGTTATGAGTTATGAGTTATGAGTTCAGAGTTCAGAGTTCAGAGTTATGATTTTCAATTTTCATCCTAATCCCTATTTCCTAGATTTGATTCGTATATTTTTTTTGAATTGATCAACTCGTTGATTGTATTTGCCACTTTTCTAAATGTGTGCAATTCTTCTGCGGAAACATTTTTTTGGACGGCTTCGTCAAATCCCAGAACTACACCTTTAGAAAATTCACGCATTTCCTTTCCGAAAGGCGTTAAATGAATCAACACACCGCGACCATCCACTGGATTAGGCTTGCGCTCTATTAACCCTTTTTGTTCCATAGATTTCAAGGTTCGCGAGAGGCTAGTGGCTTCCATTCCCATTTTGGGTCCAAGCGCCGTTGAAGGTGTTCCTTCTTCAGGATCAATGCTTATAAGCGCAAAGCCCGTTGCCATTGTACTTCCTTTTTTTCCGGCTTCTTCATTATACATTTTTGTTACGTTCATCCAAGTGGACCGCAACATATAATCTATTGTTTTTTCTTTCATTAATAGCTTTTGAAAAAGTGGAATATCAAAGATACAAAAATATATTATGCGTGCATAGTAAATGAATGTTATTTATTTGTTAGGAAATGATGTATTTAGGATGAAACAAATTTCAGCCCAACAATGGAGAGAATCAATGTTGAAAGAAAAAACACACGCCAAAAAGTAGCTGGTTCATTAAAATAGAAAATACCGAGAAGAACTGTGCCCACAGCGCCAATACCAGTCCACACAGCATAAGCCGTACCAATTGGAAGCGTTTTTGAAGCTTTGATGAGCAGAAA
Source organism: Flavobacteriales bacterium (assembly GCA_038212575.1). Taxonomy (GTDB): domain Bacteria; phylum Bacteroidota; class Bacteroidia; order Flavobacteriales; family Flavobacteriaceae; genus Aequorivita. The sequence continues at coordinate 79 of JBBQUI010000078.1, read as the reverse complement.
CATACTTACGAAAAGACAAAGTAGAAACCCCCCGAACCACAATTTTGATTCCCAGCCAGTGGTTTCTTTTACTTTACCC
>JBBQUI010000077.1:0-12626 GCA_038212575.1 Flavobacteriales bacterium | reverse complement strand
GGAAGTTTTAAAGCTTGGTTTGCAATCTGAAGGCTCATTTCCGCAATGGAATCTTCCGAAAGGTTTTCCCGAAGTTTTTTGTATTTCAAGCGAAGTGTTTTTTTGTCGGCCATAATATTTTAAAAATTCCAAATTCCAAATCTTAAATCGGCAATCGTAAATCTAAAATCCTTTTAGTCTTCCATTTCCTCAGCTTCGGTATTTGCCGTATTTACCGTTGAAATATGAAAAATTGCATCGCCTTGATTTACTATTGGAGATTGGTTCACATTAATAATGTAACCTTCGTTAGGTGAAGTAACCTTAAATCGCATTTTTCCGTATGGGTCTGTAATCGTGGCCAAAAATTCACCCTTTTCAACGTGTTTGTTGCAGTCTATTTTCACGTGCAGCAATCCGCTTCGGTACGCCCGAATCCATTTGCTTTTTTCAATAATTACCGTTTTCGCATTTGGTTCTGGAGCAACGTGCCTTTTCCCCAACATATCCAGGTGCTCAAGAAAACGCAATATGCCGTCAACGCCTTCCTTTGCAATATGTTTGTTGCTCTCCCGGCTTTTTCCGCCTTCAAATAGCAAAACGGGAATGCCCATTTTCTGACACGTATTTCTATATGACTTTTCTATCGTATTTGAATAGACCGTGAACGGAGCATTAAAAACTTTTGCAAGCTCCAACAGTTTTTCATCGCCCGGTTTTATGCGAATTTGCGCAGCGTTGAAACGGCTGGCACCGCCTGTGTGAAAATCGAGACAATAATCAGCGTGAGGTAAAACTTTTTTGGTGAAATGATATGCAACGCGGCTCGCCAACGAACCCGATTTGGTTCCCGGGAAAACTCTGTTAAGATCACGCCCATCGGGAAAGGATCGGTCACCATTCAGAAATCCGAAAATGTTAAGTATTGGAATACATATAATAGTTCCCCGTTTCGGTTTGTTCAATTTTCGGGCTATCAGTTGTCGAACAATTTCAACGCCGTTTATTTCATCACCGTGAATGGCGGCTGTAATCAAAACCGTTGGGCCCGGCGTTTTGGAACGTTCAATGATAATAGGAATTTCAACTTTTGTGGAAGTGTAGAGTTTCGCAATACTGAAATCAATGGTTTTGCTTTCACCAAGCGCTACGTGCTCATTTAATATTACAATATCTCGTTCTTCTTTTTTTGCCATTTTTATACGTTGCGTTCAATGTATTTTATGATGGAGTTTGCGATGTCTTTTCCGGTAGCTTGTTCAATGCCTTCCAAACCTGGCGAGGAATTTACTTCCAAAATAAGCGGCCCGCGTGCAGATTGAAGCATATCCACTCCAGCAATTCCAAGCCCCATTGCTTTGGCGGCTTTTAGTGCTGCGGTTTCTTCTTCATCAGTAAGTTTTATTACGGAAGCAGTTCCGCCGCGGTGCAAATTACTACGGAATTCGCCTTCTTTTCCCTGCCGTTTCATTGCGCCAACTACCTGGCCATCCACAATAAAAGCACGAATATCCGCACCTCCGGCTTCTTTTATAAATTCCTGAACAATAACGCGTGCTTGCAGATTGTTGAAAGCTTCAATAACTGATTCTGCCGCTTTTCGGCTTTCAACCAAAATAACGCCGATGCCCTGCGTGCCTTCCAACAATTTAATAATTACGGGCGCGCCTCCAGCTTGGTCCACAATTTCCTTTACGTTTTTGGAATAGTTTGTAAAAACGGTTTTTGGCAATCCCAATCCTGCACGGGAAAGTATCTGCAAACTTCTCAGTTTGTCTCTTGAGCGAACTAAGGCTTGAGATTCTGTTGTTGTGAAAACGTGCATCATCTCAAATTGGCGCACCACCGCGGTTCCATAAAAAGTTACCGAAGCTCCAATCCTTGGGATAATTGCATCGGTGTGGTCCAATTTATGGCCTTTGTAATAAATTACCGGGTTTTTCTTTTCAATTACAATATCACACTTTGCGTGATTTATAACCTCTACGTCATGTTTTCTTCCTTTGGCGGCTTCTACAAGACGCTTAGTGGAATATAAATTTGCGTTTGCAGATAATATCTTGATGTTCATTTTTTGGTTTTTAATTTATAGGAGAGGTTGGTTTTGTTTATATCTACAATGTATTTATTACTTAAAAAATTTCTTCCTAAAAGAACGGGAAAACGCATTTCTTCGCGATCGCTCAAAGTTAAATAAATTGGTTGTGTCTTTCCAAAAAGAACGATTTCTGTTCTAATTCTGTATCTGGCTTCAGACTGGCCGTTGCTGCTTTTCACCACCTTCACGTCATATTCGTCAAAGATGATTTCCTTTTCGTGGTAGCTAGGGTGTTCTTCATCCAAAAAATTGCATTTTAAATAGCAATCTTCAACCTTCATATTTTTGCAATGGATGGAAGAAGTGTAGGCCCCCGTGTCAATTTTTACTTCAATGTCGAACAGATTCAGCAATGGGAAATCTGCTTTGTCTATTCTGCCGATGTTTCTTTTCAAGGTTTAATGTGTTTTGTAGTTGCAAGGTATAAAAATGAAATCGAAATCGAAATCGAAAACCGACTTGCATCTTGAATACTACATCGTATTATTTTGTTCTGTTTATATTGGTGCGCGCGATGAATCGCACGCCTACTGCAACTGAAAACTGCTATTTTTTTCGATTTCGTTCAATAAACCCAATCACGCTTTTCGAAACATTTTTACCGGAAGTATTCTCAATGCCTTCCAATCCCGGCGTGCTGTTTATTTCCAAAACCATCGGTCCATTTTTCGATTGCAGAATATCAACTCCGCAAAATCCAAGTCCCATCGCCTTTGCAGCTTTTATCGCCGTTTTTTCCTCTGCAGAAGAAAGTGTAATGGTTTCTGAAGTACCGCCGCGATGCAGATTACTTCGGAAATCGCCAATTTTGCACTGCCGTTTCATTGCCGCAACCACAACGCCGTCAACAACGATGGCACGTACGTCAGCGCCGTTTGCTTCTTCAACATATTCCTGCAAAAGAAATTTTACGCCAGCAGCGTTCAAGGTTTCAATAGTTGCCAATGCATTCTGCGTACTTTCTGTAAGAATAACGCCCTCGCCGTGAGTGCCTTCCAAAAGCTTGATAATTATTGGTTTGCCTTCAAAGGTTTTCAATTGTTCTTCAAATTCAAAAAAAGATGCGTAAACAGTTCTCGGAACGGGAATTTGATTCTTCGCCAATATTTGAAAACACGTCCATTTGTCACGGCTATTAATAATTCCTTCAGAAGAAACCACGGTAAAAACACCCATCGCCTCAAAATGGCGCACCACATTGGTTCCAAAATAGGTGTTGGAAGCGCCAATTCGGGGAATAATTGCTTGAATGTCTTTTACTTTTTCATTTTGAAAATAGAGTGCTGCTTTTCCGTTTTCCACGGCAAGACTACAATAGGAAGGATCCAAAACTTTCATAGTGTGATTGCGCGCTTCGCCAGCATTTAAAAGACTCTTGGTGGAATAAAGCGCTTCCCCACGCGATAAAATGGCAATGTTCATAGTTGGTTATTCTGTGTGCAATTTAACCAAAAAGAGTAAGGTGTCTTGAGGCGCCCAAAAATTTTAATCCATAATTAACATTTTGCCCCATAAATCATTTCTAATAAAATATGCAATCCACTATCTTTGAGCCTATGGCAAATGCTTCGGTAACACTTCAAATTTCAACGCTTCCCGATTCGCCCGGCGTTTATCAATATTACGATAAAGATGGGAAACTGCTCTATGTGGGCAAGGCAAAAAACCTTAAAAAAAGAGTTTCGTCTTATTTCAACAAACAACAGGACAACGGCAAAACCCGAATTCTCGTAAAAAAGATTGAAACCATAAAACACATCGTCGTTAAAACCGAGACTGATGCACTTTTATTGGAGAACAATCTGATAAAAAACTATCAGCCACGCTATAACGTGATGCTGAAAGACGATAAAAGTTATCCGTGGATTTGCATTAAAAACGAACGTTTTCCGCGTGTTTTTTCAACACGAAGAATGATCAAAGACGGTTCGGAATATTATGGGCCGTACACGAGTATGAAAACCGTGCACACGTTGCTCGATTTAATAAAAGGTTTGTACCCGTTGCGCACTTGCAATTATGACCTTTCCGAAGAAAAAATTAGGGCAGATAAATATAAAGTGTGTTTGGAATATCATTTGGGAAACTGTGCCGGGCCTTGCGAAGGACTTTTTTCCGAAAAGGAATATCACGAAAATATTGAAGCAATTCGCAATATCGTGAAGGGAAATTTTAAAGATTCGCTACATAAATTCAAAAACCAAATGAAGGAGTTGGCAGCCAATTTGAAGTTTGAACAAGCTCAACGTGTAAAGGAAAAGATTGATATTTTAGAGAATTATCAATCAAAATCTACGGTTGTAAATCCGAAGATTAATAATGTTGATGTGTTCTCGATAATTTCTGATGAAAGTTATGGGTATGTGAATTTTCTTCAGCTTTCGCATGGCGCAATCATTCGTTCGCATACTTTGGAAATAAAAAAGAAACTGGACGAAACCGACGAAGAATTGCTTCAGCTTGCAATTGTTGAAATTCGGCAACGTTTCAATTCACTTTCAAATGAAATTTACGTTCCTTTTGAAGTAGAATTGGGCGAATACATAAAAGTACACGTACCGAAGCTCGGCGATAAAAAAGCAATCCTCGACCTTTCTGAGAGAAATGCAAAATATTACCGAATGGAGCGTTTCAAGCAAGCCAAGATAGTAGATCCGGACCGTCACGAAAAACGAATCATGGCGCAGATGAAAAAGGATTTAAGGTTGAGCGAGGAACCACGTCATATTGAGTGTTTCGACAATAGTAACATTCAGGGTACAAACCCGGTGGCAGCCTGTGTGGTTTTTAAAGATGGAAAACCGAGTAAAAAAGATTATCGTAAATTCAATATAAAAACCGTTGAAGGTCCTGATGATTTCGCCTCGATGGAAGAAGTTGTGTATCGCCGTTATAAAAGATTGTTGGAAGAAGAGCAACCATTGCCGCAACTCATCATCATAGATGGGGGAAAGGGACAGCTTTCCTCGGCATTGAAAAGTTTGGACAAGTTGGAGTTACGCGGAAAAATAGCTATTATAGGAATTGCGAAACGTTTGGAAGAATTGTTTTATCCCAACGATCCCATTCCGTTGTATTTGGACAAAAAAAGCGAAACCCTGAAAATTATCCAGCAATTAAGGAACGAGGCGCACCGTTTTGGCATTACCTTTCACAGGAGCAAAAGAAGCAAACAGGCTTTGAACACAGAGATGGAAACCATTCCCGGGATTGGAGAAAAAACGGTCGTTGAATTATTGAAGCATTTTAAAAGTACCAAACGGATTGCTTCTGCCAGTTTTGAAGAGCTCTCAAAAGTTGTTGGCGCAAGCCGTGCGAACAAATTGATAGAACATTTTAACAATGAACAATGAACAATGAACAATAAACAGTGAACAACGACTTTTTCCAATAATCCAATAATCCAATAATCCAATAATCCAATAATCCAATAATCCAATAATCCAATAATCCAATAATCCAATAATCTATTAATGAAGAAAATACTTGTTATAGTATTCTTAATAATTTCAACTCTTTCCTTTTCGCAGAAAAAGAGCGAGCAGGATATAAAAGTAGGTCTTGTATTGAGCGGCGGCGGCGCAAAAGGACTTGCGCATATTGGCGCTTTAAAAGTAATTGAGGAATCGGGTGTTCGTATTGATTACATTGGCGGAACGAGTATGGGCGCTATTATTGGGGCGCTGTATGCATCGGGATATTCCGCAAAACAGCTTGACAGTATTTTTAAACAAACTGATTTTAGCACGTTGATTCAGGACAATATTCCGCGAAGCGCAAAGACTTTTTACGAAAATAAAGAAGCTGAAAAATACGCGCTGGTATTGCCTTTTGATAAATTTAAAGTTGGTTTCCCTACGGGACTTTCAAAGGGGCAGAATGTTTATAATTTGCTTTCAAAGTTAACCAGCCACGTTAGTACTATTACAGATTTCAGTGAGCTTCCAATTCCTTTTTTCTGTGTGGCCACCAATGTTGAAAATGGAAAAGAAGTGATTTTGGATCATGGCTATCTTCCACGAGCGGTCACTGCCAGCGGAGCACTACCATCAATCTTTAGTCCTGTTGTAATTGATGATAAGGTTTTGATTGATGGTGGCGTGGTAAACAATTATCCCGTGAGTGAAGTACGAGCCAAAGGAATGGATATTATTATTGGCGTTGATGTGCAGGACAGCCTCAAAACCCGTGACAAGTTGGGTTCCGCTTTTGATGTTTTGGTACAGATAAATAATTACCGCACTATTAATGACATGATAGAAAAGCGAAAAAAAACTGATATTTATATTCATCCAAATATTGACGATTTTTCTGTGGTCTCTTTTGATGAAGGAAAAAATATTGTGGAATCCGGAGTTGTTGCGGCAAATGCTTTTAGGGATGAACTTTCCAAACTTGCTGCACAACAAAAACAAGTTGAAAAAACGGAATTCAAAATTGAAGCGCGGGATACTATTTATATAAAAGAAGTGAAAATTGAGGGAATTGAAAAATACACCCGCAGTTATGTTTTGGGAAAACTTAAACTGCGAACCCCTGATAAAATTACTTATGAGGATTTTAGCGCAGGTATTAACAACCTTTCGGCAACGGGAAATTTTCAGGATATCAATTACAAGTTTTTTGAACATGACAACAACGAAAACACATTGCTCTTACAATTGCGGGAAAGCAACTCTTCTATGATGCTGCGTTTTGCGGCACATTATGACAATCTTTTCCGAACTGCGGCTTTAGTGAATATTACAAAAAAAAGGCTTTTAACAAATAATGACATAGCATCGTTAGATTTGATTGCGGGGGACAACCTTCGTTATAATTTTGAATATTATATAGACAAAGGATTTTATTGGAGTGTGGGCTTCAATTCAAAATATAACTTTTTTGAATCTGATGCGCCCTTGAGTTTTGTGGGGGCAGATTTGGATGAGGAGCTTTCCCTGCCTGTTAACAAATTATCAATAAAGTATAGCGATTTCACCAATCAGCTTTATTTTGAAACACTATTCCGAAGAACTTTTATTCTTGGGTTGGGAGGAGAACATAAATACCTTCGCTATCTTTCTGAAACTATTGGCACTGATGAAAACAACCTTCCGCGTACCGTTTTTGAGAGTACCAACTATTACAGCGCTTTTGGCTTTTTGAAATATGATACTTATGACAACAGCTTCTTCCCGAAAAGCGGCGCATATTTTTCGAGTGATTTCCACTGGTATCTTTTGGCTCATGGGCGTAATAAAGATTTTGAGCCATTTTCACTGGCAAAGGCAAAACTAGGGTATGCGCACACTTTTTTCAACACCGTTTCAGCAAACATAACTGCCGAGGGAGGGTTTAAATTGGGTGGACCTGAAACCACTTCGCTTGACTTTGCACTCGGAGGCTATGGTTTTAAGGAGATGAACAACATTATTCCATTTATGGGTTATGAACCTATTTCACTTCGTGGGAATACCTATCTGAAATCCACATTTACTTTGGATTATGAAATATTCAGAAAAAACCATATAAATATTTCAGCAAATATAGCCAATGTGGGCAACGATCTTTTTGAAAACGGGCAGTGGATAGACGGGGTAGATTATTCGGGCTTTTCAGCAGGCTATGGTTTGGAAACGGTTTTGGGTCCCATGGAAATTAAATACTCCTATTCTCCCGAAATGGATAAAAGTGAATGGTATGTGGCTTTAGGGTATCGGTTTTAAAGTTTATATGAAAGTTTGAAAAGTACCGTTCTGGGCTGAATGAATATTTGGGTGTCGTTTATAATATATTGATTAAAAGAATTTTGATTTTTGAATTTTATATCAAATAGATTGTTTGCTTCAATTTCAAAACCCCAAGGGCTATCTTCTTTATTATAAAAAAGTGAAGTATTTCCTAACTGAAAGCTGTTTTCAGAATTATTCGCTTTGTTTCTATAATGTGAATAAGTATAATCAACTTTTAAAATAAATCCTTTCAAAAAATCATATTCCAGATTTGCGTATGGGTCTGTCTGAATAAATTTGTTTTCCGATGATGCTGAAGAAAAATCGCTGAACCCTTGCTGAACCCCAATCTCAATATTCGGAAATTCCTTAAAATAGGTTTCGGCTTTAATAGTATAGTTGTAATTATTGGATTGGTAATCAGTTATAACATTATTTACATTTCTGGAGTATTCCGAAAATGAAGCATTGCCTGCAATTGTATATTTAATTTTTTTGATTTTTTTCGAAAAGGAAGCATTCATTGCAAATCTGTTTTCGGGCAAATCTGAATAAAATGCAGTATTTATTTGGTCAATACCATCGATAATTATTGCGTTTTGAACAGTTTTTACTTTTTTGCTATAATTAATGCTAGCATTCATAAAAAGACCGCGGAGTAGGCTGAATTTATAATAGGATAGAGATGCACGGTGTGCAAGTTCATTTTCAATATTGGAATTTCCTTTGTAAAGTGAATTAAACCCTTGCAAGCGCAATCTGTTGGCGAAAAATGAAACATCATTGAAACGGGAATCCAGACTATATTTAAAATTCATTTTTTCTGAACTTTTGAGTTCCCAATCAATTTTCATTTCGGGCAATAGTTGATTTTTCGATTTTGAAACTTCCGGATTTGAAAACTGAAGAACGCTCCAATAATAGTAATGATAGACCAATCCAGGTTTAAAGATAAAGTCCCCAGCTTTTGCCTTGTATTGAAAACCTATATAGGAATCGTTCAGTTGAAATTCCGTTTTATTGTTGAAACCGAAACTTCCAAAACTATTTGTTCCGTTTTCTAATAATTCTTGATCAATTGTATTGTATTTCTGCTTTGAAAAATTATAGCCAACTATTGGGTAAATATGGTTGAAGTTGTTGAACACCCAATAATGCTTTATGGCAAGCGAGCCATTATAATTTTTAGAATCTATATTTTGTGAAACCACAAAAGGGCTTTCCCCTAGTAGTGGAACAATTTCATTAAATATTGGGTCTGAAAACTGCCAATTGATTCTATTATCGTTTGAGGAAATGTTTAAGTTGGCATTTAAGGTTGTGGTATGCTTATATGAAAATTGTTTGCTATATGCCAGATTTTGGTTCACTTCAAACGAAGTGGGCTCCAATTTGGAAGCCACAAAATTGCTATCCAAAAAACTAATGGATTCCAGCCGCTCGTTCGCATTACCAGAAGTGCTTTTCACCACCAAATCATAAGTTAAATCCTCATCAAAGTTCGGAATATATTTGGCAGAAACCTTGCTCAAAGTAAAGAGATTGTCTGCTGTTGTTATGGTCAGGCGGTTTTCAATGTCTGTAACTGTATTATCCGTAAGATAGGTATTGGTGTTTTCCACCTTGGTGTCGGTTTTACTTGCGTTAACAATACTATATGCAGTTACCGTAGTTTTTAGTGAAAGTTGTTGCGAGAGAGAAAATGCCCCAAAAGTATTGCGGTTATAAACAAAATCATTATTTGTCAAGTATTTTGCAAAATCACTGTTCAATAAATTTTGATACCCTGTGGGATTATCCAATAATTTTGCAAATCCACCTTCGAAGTTGAGATAATCGCTAAATGTAAAGCTCTTTTCGCCTGTGTTATTGAGATCTCCAATAAAATTAATATTAGTTTTTGGGCTATAATAAAAAAGGCTTGGATGCAAAAGATAACGATTTTCAATACCGCCACCCGCTTCCATATCGCCAAAGACAAATTTTTTCTTTCCTTCCTTAAGCTTTATGTTCATAGCCAGTACATCGCTATCGCTCAAGTCCTTTAAAAATGCAACTTCATTATAATTGTCCAGTACTTCAACCTCGGCAACGACATCTGCCGGGATGTTGTTAACCCCCAATTTGGTGTCTCCCGTGAAAAAGGGCTTTCCTTCAACCAAAAACTTATCTACTTTTTTACCATTTACTTTCACGTTGCCTTCACGGTCCACTTCCACCCCGGGGAGTTTTTTGAGTACTTCACGTAATTTGCGTTCCTCGCCTGTGGCGAATACATCGGTTTGATAGGTAATGGTATCCTTTTTTACACTGACGGCCAGTTTTTGTTTCAGGATAATTTCGTCAAGACTTTCATTACTTGCAACAAGCCGAAAATCCCTTTTGGTGTTTTCCTTAAGATTAATGAGAACACTTATTTTCTGATACCCCAAGTAGCTTATTTCGAGTGCATATGGGTTATCCTTTTTTAAAGAGAGTTTATAGTTACCATTACCATCTGAAATTGAAAAGGCAATAGTGTTCCCCTTATTACTTGGGATAGCAAGGATATTTGCATTTTCCAAGGGCGAAAGAAGGGTGTCTGTCAATTTCCCTTGTAGGGTAATTTCCTGCCCTTGACTAATGCAAATAGAAATCAGAAAAAAGAGACTAAAAAGATATTTGCCCAAATGTTAGTTTCTATTCTTTATTATTTCGTCAACTTCTTTTTGGGAAGTCAATTTTCCCGAGGAAGGCACTTTAAGCTTTATCTCTGTTTTGGATAATTGTAGATCTTCTACTTTACAGGTAAACGCCGCAAGCGAATATTCTAAAACCAATCCCGGCAGACCCACGGCTTCAAAAGGACCAAACTGATAAGGTAATTCCGGGCAGTACCATACAATTATGGGTGTTTCTGTTACCTTATAATCTTTGTCGCTACCATATTTAACACCTATTGCTTTATAACAGTTATAAATTCCAATTTTTTTTGTTTCAGTTGTATATTCCCATTTTAGCTCACTTATGTCTTTTTTAAACCTAAGCTTCTCACCGTAATAGTCTTTTTGCTCAATAAAGATGTTTTCGGACAGATCTGTATAAAATACACTTTCGCCACGTAATAGATAAATAGCGGAACGTGCGTTAAGATCATCATTGTCGGTTGCTAATTGGTCTACAAGACTAAATACGCCTTCTTTGCCATTAAATTCTAGTTGAAATTTTAAGGCTTCGGCACTACTGTTCACTTTTTTTCTATATGCGTTGTACTCAGCATCCTCGGAATGTTTTAAGGTGCCATGGTTTATTTCTACGCCAAATAACAAAGTTCCCGCTTTTATCTGGGCAGATGCTGTTGAATGGAGAGTTGTTAAGGTGATAAAAAAAATAAAAAGGTTTTTCATGTATTGTTTTTTAAATTAAAATCATAAAAAAGCTATGATACAAAGTTTTCTAGAGTATCATAGCTATTGCATTATTTGTTATTTTTAGTTTCCGTTTATTACTCCCGTACATAAACCATAAGCACGAAACCAAGCTTCGTAGTAATTTCCTCCGTTTTCTTGAGCATATGCCGCTTGTTGATTAGCATAAATTGTACAAAGATCTGCGATTGGTGCAGCACTAGAACCTGTTGCAAAAGAACCGGTCATAGTAAAAACTGCGAACGCAATAAAAAGTAATTTTTTCATAAAAATATAGTTTTAAGGTTAATAGTTTGTCAAAGACAAAAAAAAAAAAACGACATTACCAAAACTTTAACATCTCCTCATTTTTTAAAGAGGAGCAGGTTTTATTATTCCCTTAAACAAAAGCCAGTATATTTTTCCGATATTTGTGAAGAAGAGTTACTAGGTTAAATGGTTATTATGTTCTTTGGAAAACTTTCAATAAACACATAACTATTAACCAATAACTATTAACCAATAACTCAGTAACCCAATAACTTAAAAAAGATGCCTTTCTATCATAAACTGGGCAAAATACCGCCCAAACGCCATACACAATTCCGCAAACCAGATGGAAGTTTATACTCCGAACAACTTTTCGGAACCATCGGTTTTGATGGAATGTACAGCAATATATACCACGAAAACAGACCCACGCAAGTAAAGGAAATAAAAAAGCAATACAACGTTGCGCCAAAGATTGCGAAGGCAAACAATATGCATTCTTTAAGACTTAAAGGGTTTGAAGTAAAACCCGAAAAGGATTATTTGGACAGCAGAAAAACAGTACTCACAAATAGCGATTGCAGTATTATTCTTGCAGCTCCGCAGGAATCCCAAAGAGATTACTTCTATAAAAATACCAATGCCGATGAATTGATTTTCATTCATAAAGGAACAGGAAAACTCCGCACTTTTTTAGGGAATCTTGATTTTAAATACGGCGATTATTTATTGATTCCACGAGGAGTAATCTATAAAATAGATTTTGATACCGAGGACAACCGTCTTTTTATTGTAGAATCCCGACGTCCAATATATACTCCGAAACGTTACAGAAATTGGTTTGGCCAATTGCTGGAACATTCGCCATATTGCGAACGCGACATCCGCAAACCCCAGGAATTGGAAACCTATAATGAAAAAGGTGAATTTCTGATAAAAGTAAAAAAAGGAGACGATATTTTTGAAATGGTTTACGCCACGCATCCTTTTGATGTTGTGGGTTACGATGGTTACAACTTTCCGTATGCCTTTTCAATACACGATTTTGAACCTATTACCGGAAGAATCCATCAACCGCCACCAGTACACCAAACTTTTGAAACCGATGCTTTTGTAGTTTGTAGTTTTGTACCAAGGCTTTATGATTATCATCCGTTGAGCATTCCTGCACCATATAAT
>JBBQUI010000076.1:0-12850 GCA_038212575.1 Flavobacteriales bacterium | reverse complement strand
CTGTCCAGGTTTGAAAGTTGTAGTGCCAAGTAATCCAGCTGACGCAAAAGGCTTGTTGAAAAGTGCCATTCGCGATAACGATCCGGTAATTTTTATGGAAAGCGAGCAGATGTACGGCGATAAAGGCGAAGTGCCCGAAGGAGAATATTTAATCCCAATAGGGGTTGCTGATATTAAAAGAAAAGGGAAGGACGTAACAATCGTTTCCTTCGGAAAAATTATAAAGGAAGCCTACAAAGCTGCTGATGCTCTTGCGGAAGAAGGGATTGAGTGTGAAATAATTGATTTGCGCACCGTGCGCCCAATGGATTATGAGACGATATTTGAATCTGTAAAGAAAACAAATCGTTTGGTTATTCTTGAAGAAGCGTGGCCTTTTGGAAATGTTGCTACCGAAATAACCTATCAAGTACAAAATGAAGTTTTTGATTACTTGGATGCACCAATTGTAAAGATAAATACAGCTGATACTCCTGCGCCATATTCACCAGTTTTATTGGAAGAGTGGTTGCCAAATAGTGAAGATGTTGTTAAGGCTGTAAAGAAAGTTCTTTATAAATGAAAATTCCAAATCCCAAGCACCAAATGACAAATAAATCCCAAAGCACAAAAAGGACAAATCTCAAATAAATCCCCAAAAAAAACCTCAAAAAAAACCAACTTTGATGTCCGAATCTTCAAATAACAAACCATATGATCTGGAAGAGCGTACTTTTTTATTTGCAAAAGATATTCGTTTTTTTATTAAGGATTTAAAAACGACGATTGCAAATGTTGAAGATTAAAAACAATTAATTAGGTCTTCTGGTTCGATTGGTGCAAATTACATTGAAGCAAATGAAGCATTGAGCAAAAAAGACTTTAAGTTTCGAGTTAAGATAAGTAGGGAGGAAGCAAAGGAAAGTGTTTATTGGTTAAGATTGATTGCCGAAACAAATGAATTATAAAATGAAAAGGAAGCTAAAAATTTAATCCAAGAAGCCACCGAACTAAAAAAAAATCTTTTCAGCTATTATCGATAAATCTTAAATTACGGTTATAATGTTTGTTTGATTTTTCTTTTTTTGAATTTTGTTTTTTATTTGTGATTTGGAATTTGTGATTTGTTATTTCATTGTTGTTATTTGTTATTTTATTATATCCCACTGTTCCCCTTTCTTTTATGAAGCATCTTTTAATCTTACTCATTTTAACAATTAGTGCTTCGGTATATTCCCAAACCAAAGTCAGCGGTGTTATTAAAGACGCCACAGATTATCCGGTTGCCTTTGCCAATGTGATTTTTAAGGATTCGCAGGAGGGAACCATTTCAGACGAAAACGGAAGGTTTTATTTGGAAAGCGACAAAACTTATAAAACTGTTATTTATTCATTTATTGGCTACACCACCAAAGAAATAGAACTCACTTCGCGAACCACCTATAATATGGAGGTGGTCATGGAAGAAAGCGCTTCAGCTTTGGATGAAGTGGTTGTTTATTCTGGAAAGACTTCAAAAAAAAACAATCCCGCCCTTGACATTCTTAGAAAAATTTGGGAAAACCGAAGAGAGAATGGCGTAAAAAAATTCAAACAATACCAATACGACAAATACGAAAAACTTGAATTTGATTTAAACACTATTGATAGTGCCCTTATTAAAAGCAAGGTTTTTAAAGGGATGGAATTTATCTTTGACCAGACCGATACTTCAAACATTACCGGAAATACCTATCTGCCCATTTTCATCAATGAAGCTTCTTCCAAAGTCTATGGGGATAATACTATAAATGAAGAAAAAGAAGTTTTACAGGGAAACAAAAACTCGGGTTTTGACAATAACCAAACACTCATTGCCTTTGTAAAAGATCTTTACAGCGAATATGATGTTTATGACAACTATTTGAAATTTTTTGACAAAGCTTTTACAAGTCCACTTTCCCGGACGGGAATTGATGTTTACAATTATGTGCTTCAAGACAGTGCCTATCGCGACAACAAATGGTGCTACAATATTGTGTATTACCCGCGCCGAAAGAATGAATTGACCTTTAAGGGCGATTTTTGGGTAAACGATACCACTTGGGCCATTAAGGAAATAAACTTGCAAGCATCCAAAAGTGCCAATTTAAACTGGGTGCGCGATGTATATATTGAGCAGGAATTTGAAGTTTTAAATGATTCTACTTTCCTTATTACTCGTGATTATTTTATGAGTGATTTCAGTTTTAGGAAAAAGGAAGAGGCAAGGGGCGTTTATGGCAAGCGAACGACCTTATACGACAACTATGTTTTTGACATTCCGAAGGATAAAAAGTTTTATACCCAGCAAGTAGACCCTTACAGTTATGAGGTTTACAATCGACCCGATGAGTTTTGGGATAAAAACCGGATGGAAAAACTGAGCAAGGATGAAACGGGGGTTTATAAAATGCTGGACACGCTGAAAACCGTACGGCGTTTTAAGGCTTTGTATAATGTGGGTGCAACACTTGCTAGCGGTTATTATGAAGTAAACAATTTTGACATTGGCCCTGTGTTTTCAATTTTTGGATTTAATGAAGCCGAAGGGTTGCGTATACGTTTGGGCGGAAGAACGTATTTCAGCCAAAATGATCAGTGGCGTTTGGAAGGTTTTGGCGCATATGGTTTTGGGGATGACCGCTTTAAATACGGTATTTCAGCCAAATGGCTTTTGGATAGAAGATCCCGATTAACTGTATTTGGCGGTAACCGTCGCGATGTAGAGCAAACTGGTGCGAGCCTTACCAATAGCAACGACGTTTTGGGGCGCAGTTTGGCTTCTTCTTCATTATTATCGGTTGGAGCCAATGACAGGCTTTCGCGAATAAACCTCACTACTATTGGATTTGATATTGAACCAGTGAAGAATTTTGTTTTGCGCATAACAGGTTCCTACCGCACATTAAAATCTGCAACCGAAACTTTCAGTATTGATTATAAGGTAATGGAAGATGGCCTTTTTACGGGTGAAGTGAAGAGTGAACTAAAACAAGCAGAAATACAATTAGGGTTTTTATTTACTCCCGGCAGAAAAACTTCTGGGTATGGTGTGGAACGTACAGTTATAAACGATGGCGATTTCCCTTCTTTTTATGCGGGCTATAGCTATGGTTTAAAAGATGTATTGGGTGGTGATTTTGAATACAAAAAAATACAAGCGCTATACACCCAGCCTTGGAATATAGGAGGTATTGGCCGTTTGTTATCTACAGTTGAAGTAGGTACGACTATTGGGGCTGTTCCACTTAGTTTATTGAATCCTATTCCGGGAAACCAGACCTATTTTAGTCTTTACAACACTTTTACACAGTTGGATTATTATGAGTTTGTAAGTGATACTTATACTTCTTTGCACTTACAGCACAATTTTGGGGGTCGTATTTTTTCGCGCATTCCTTTGCTTCGAAAATTAGATCTTCGTGAAGTGGTTGGTTTTAGAGCCGTTTATGGCACAATATCGCAAGAGAATAAGGATCTTAATGCTTCCAATATTGTTTACCAAGCTCCCGAAGATATTTATTGGGAATGGAGCGTGGGCGTAGGCAACATCTTCCGCGTTTTTAGACTTGATTTTAACTTCCGAGGAAATTATCTTGACAATCCCGATGCGCGAAAATTTGGGGTTACTGGGGTTTTTGGGTTTAGTTTTTAATAGACTTTTCTTATTTTGTTTACTGCCAAAAAAAAGTCCCACCGAAGCGGGACTTAAGATTTTCATCTACGGCATATAGCCTTATTGTGATAAGATTATAGATTAGGATAATTGTTTCACATTTCAAATGTATTAAAAAAAATTTTATCTGTAATGCGGAAAACCGTAAAGTGGGTAAATTCTTTTTTGGTAGTTTAGAAGCGTTAATCAAATTTTATAGGTTATGGCAAGAATATTAGGATTGGATTTGGGGACGAACTCTATTGGATGGGCAATCAGAGACAATAATATTGGAAATGAAAACCAGATTTTGGATTCTGGCGTTTTAGTTTTTCCACAGGGTGTGGGTGAAGTAAAAGGGGTGGAGTTTTCTTTAGCTTCGGAGCGCACGAAAAATAGGGCTGCACGAAAACTCTATGCCAGACGAAGGAAACGAAAAGCTGATTTGTTAAAGTTACTTATAGCAAATGGTTACTGTCCTTTGTCCATTGAAGAACTAAATGTTTGGACTGTTTATAGGAAAGGTAGTTCCATTGCTTATCCGACCGAAAATATAGAATTTCAAGAATGGCTTAAAATAGACCCTTATGAAGTAAGGGCTAAAGCACCGAATGGAAAAGTTTCAAAATTTGAGTTGGGCAGGGCTTTATATCATATTTGTCAGAGGCGTGGCTTTAAGAGTGGACGTAAGGATGCAGACGCCGGAAAAGATTTGGAAGTTTATAAAGTGGAAAAGGAGAAAAGGGGAGATAAAACGCTAGGTGAATATTTGTTTAGACAATTGGAGAAAGGAGAAAAGGTTAGAAAAACTAAATATAAGGCTGATGACAACGAGGTGAATTCTTCGCGTATAAGTTATATTGAAGAATTCAATACTTTAATAAAAAGCCAAAACGTTGATAACGACTTGTTAGACCAATTCTTTGAAGCCATCTTCTTTCAGAGACCTTTAAAATCCCAAAAGGGAAGTATTGGGAAATGTACTTTGGAGTCGAACAAGCCGCGTTGTGCTGTTAGCCATCCGCTATTCGAAGAATATAGAATGTATCAATTCTTGAACTCTATAAAAGTTAAGGAAAGAAAGAGTGATAAGTTTCGCTTTCTTTCAGAATTTTCAGATTATTTTGAGGTTGGAAAGAAGCTGTTTTTCAGAAAAAGCAAACCTAATTTCAAGTTTGCCGATTTATCTAAAGCAGTCAACAATTTGGCAAAAAAGGAA
The DNA here is from genome assembly GCA_038212575.1 of Flavobacteriales bacterium. GTDB lineage: Bacteria > Bacteroidota > Bacteroidia > Flavobacteriales > Flavobacteriaceae > Aequorivita. Next base: position 7,976 of record JBBQUI010000076.1, on the reverse strand, counting down.
AATCAATATTTCGATTTTAACTACAAAGACAAATACCCGATTGTCGGAAACCCTACAATGAGCAGATTTATTGCGGTTTTTGATGCGGAAGATTGGGATGATTGCAAAACGAAGATACTTGAAGCTTACATTAAGAGCGATGATAAAAATTTTGACGAAATTACTGATGAGCTTTGGCACACTTTATATTTCGCAGAAGATTTTGTGAATGATATTACATCAGAAAAAATTAAACAATTCCTCCGGATCCGTTTTGATGTTTCTGAAGAACAAGTTGAAACTTACGAAAAAATCAATCTTAAACAGGGTTTTGCCTCTTTGAGCAAAAAAGCAATTGTTAAAATTTTACCATTTCTTAAGGAAAATATCATCTATTCTCACGCTGTTTTTTATGCAAATATTGATGCAGTAGTAGGAAAGGAAAAATGGAATGAAAACCAACAATTTATTCAAGATACTATCTATGATATTATTGATGGCTACAAGGAAAAAATATTAAGGATTGACATTGTAAATGAGCTTGTTGGCGGTTTTATAAAAGAATATGACAATTCCCATAATGAATATATTTTAGACGAAACGGACAGGAAAAACGTGTCAGAAAAAACTGTCGCTTTTTATGGAAAAGAGCAATGGGGAAAATTGGATAAAGCCAAACAATCCGAAATTAAATTGGAAATTGCTATCCTTTTTCAGAAACAGCTTCAAAAAAGAAGAATTGGCGGCTATTTCTTGCCCAAACCAAGATTGGACGAAGATATTAAACGGTTTTTAATTGATGAATTCAAAGTAAGTAAAGTAAATGTGGATAAATTATATCATCCATCGGCAATTGATACATATCCTGCAAGTGACGATGGATTGTTAGATACTCCATTTACAGATTCAGTTCGAAATCCAATGGCGATGCGTACGCTCCATAATTTAAGAAATTTGATCAATTCGCTTATTAAGGAGAACAAAATTGAGCCTGACACTACCGTTATTATTGAATTGGCAAGGGAGCTTAACGACAAAAACAAAAGATTGGCAATTGAAAGGTGGCAACGTGAACGCGAAAATGAAAACAATAAATTCAGGGCATTTTTGGAAGAGTTTCAAAAGGAATATAAAAATTATTCTGTTTCAGATATGGATATGATTAAATATAGATTGTGGAAGGAACAGCATGAAAAATGTATCTATACAGATAAAACCATTGATATTTCGGAAATGATTGGTCCCAATCCAAAATTTGATATAGAACACACATTCCCAAGAAGTAAGTCTTTTGACAATTCATTGGCAAATAAAACCCTGACTGATAAGGAATTTAACCAAAAAATTAAGGGAAATAGAATTCCACAGGAATTGGATGAAAAATATATCCAAACAATAATGATGAATATAGCACACTGGAAAACCACCATTGAAGATTTGAAAGAAAAGGTTGAGCAACAAAAATATTTTTCAAAAATAGCTTCAGCCGTTGAGCAAAAGGATAGGGCAATTCAGCAAAAGCATTATTTAATACTGGAATTGAATTATTGGAGGGATAAATACAATCGGTTTACGGATAAAGAAATCAACCCGAAATTTAAGAATAGTCAATTGGTAGATACTGGGGTAATTACCAAATATGCAACCTTATTTTTAAAGTCACTGTTTGATAGTGTTTTTCCTGCAAAAGGAACTATGGTTGCCGACATTCGAAATTCTTGGGGACTACCTGAAAAAGATAGGAATTTGCATTTCCATCACGCTGTGGATGCCATTGTATTGACGTGTATGACGAAAGATATTCGAGATTCTTTGGCCAAGGCCTTCCGCCAATCGGAAGAAATAGGACGAGTTGAAAAATTCAAGGTTGAAAAGCCATGGGCAACATTTACAGAAGATGTGTTGGAAATACAGCAGTCGATTTTAGTGGTTCATAAGCATAAAGATAATTTGTTAAAGCAAACTAAGCGCAAACTTCGCAAGCGCAAGAAAATTCAATATGACAAGTTTGGGAATGTTATTTTCGAAAAAGGTCAAGGCATCCGAAGTTCCCTTCACAAAGACACTTTTTATGGGGCCATTGAGCGCCAGAATGAAAAGGATGAAAAGGAAATATGGTTTGTAGTCAGAAAACCTATTGACAGTTCTTTTACTGAAACCGACGTTTCCAATATTGTGGATGAAGGAATAAAGGAAAGAATAAACAAAAATGGTCTAAAAAATATAAGAACAGAAGAAGGTTTTATAGAATTGCCCGCAGAAGATGGTAAAAAAAGCATGTTGATAAAAAGAGTGAGGATGAAAACTAAATTTAAGGAATTACCAATCATTAAAAAGCAGAGCCACTTTTCACAAAAAGGCAAAAAGCCTTATAAAGAAAACTATTATGCAACATTAGAAAACATTTTTGGCTTGGCTGTTTATGAGGCAAAAAATGAAAACGGTAAAATTGAAAGGATTTTTAAGACCATTTCGGCTTTCGACGGTGCTAAATACAATCAAGGGAATGAAAAAATGGAACTGCCCATTGATACTAATATGCTGAAAAATGAAGGAAAAAAATCTGAAGTCTTAATCCCTCTTTCCTATTTTTTAAAGGTTAACCAAATGGTTCTTTTCTATGAAAATGACAAAGAAGAATTAAGACAATTGACAAAATTGGAATTGAGTAAGAGGCTTTATAAAATTACACAATTTGAAAGCGATGGGCGCATTCAATTGCGTCACCATGCACAGGGTGGGCCTGATAAGGATTTAAAGAAAGAAGCATCGTTGGATTTTGATAGGCCTGCCCAAAAACTCAGGATAAGCTTAAGTAATTTTAAAGCTGGTTTTGATAAAGAGGATTTTGATATTCTGCCTTCTGGAAAGATAAAATTTAAGTAGATTATTTGTCATTCCGACGCAGGAGGAATCCCATAAGAGTAAAAAGATGCCATGATTGAATTTAACGAAGGCAGCCATACGTACTATGTTTACATTATTACCAATAAATACCGTTCTACCTATTATATTGGAGTGACCAGTAATCTTGGGAAAAGATTACGGCAACATAAAGAAAATATTGAAAAAGGAATTAAAACCTTTGCATCCAAATATCAAATTCGGCATTTAGTGTATTATGAGGAGTTTTCATGGGTGCAGCAGGCTATTGCGAGGGAAAAGGAGCTTAAGGGTTGGCGGAGGGATAAGAAACTGGATTTAATCCGTTCTTTCAATGGTACTTTTGAATTTTTGGAAGATCGGTTTTTGGGAAATTAATTCGTCATTTCGTCTTAATGACTAAAAAAGAACGTTGAACTTGTCATTTCGACCAAAGGGAGAAATCCCATAAGAGTGAGTTTTCTTTTGGTATTATATGGTTTATTTAATGTAGGAATTAATCAAACTTGCTGATTAGCAGGATGGGATTCCTCCTGCGTCGGAATGACAAAACGAAGTTCATTGACATAAATCCTTTGCTTTTAAACGACCAAACCACAACGTAAAACCGACCTTCGCATTTTTGTAGCGACGGTTTTTCAACGTGGTTCAATTAAAGATTATGTTTAAGATATTCAACAGGAAAAAAGGTCTGAAAATAGAATAAGAATTTAAAATAATTGGTGTAGATTTACACCAAACAAAAATTCAGATTATGACCCGACAAAGCATATCCTTAACCAAACAAAATGACGAATGGTTGAAAAATCAATTATCAGAAGATGAATTCAACAGTAAAAGTGAAGCTATTAATTATCTTATAAAGCAGGCCAGAAATCAGGAAGAATATTATGATTTTGTTAGAATGAAAATTGAAAGAGGTGAAAAAAGTGGTTTTAGCAATAAAACAAAAGAGGAACTATTAGCTGAAATTAAAAGCAACTTAAGATAATGTATTCTTATAAACTATCCATTGAAGCTGAAAATGATGTGATAAGGATATATGAATATGGATTTCATAAATTTGGAATGATCCAAGCCGATAAATATTACGAAGGATTGTTTGAATGTTTCAATAAAATTGCTTCTAATCCATTTATGTTTCCGTCGGCTGAACATATTAAGCCTGGTTTTCGATATTGTGTTTGTGGGGTTGACACCATTTATTATGAAATTTGCCAAAATAATACAATTGAAATTATTACTATTATCGGAAGACAGGATTTTCCAAAATAGAAAGTTCATTGACATAAAATCATTTTCTTAAACGACCAAACCACAAAGGAAAAGCGACCTTTCGGCTTTTGTTGCGACGGTTTTCCGTTGTGGTTTGATTAAAGATTAGGATTCACGATATTTTAAAACCTAAACAAAGAATATCCAACTCCGTTGTGGTTTGATTAAAGATTAGGATTCACGATATTAGGTTTATAATGAAGGGATAAACCGATGTGGTTGTGGTTTGATTAAAGATTAGGATTCACGATATTTTTGTTTGATAAACAGCCCGATCATAACTAGTTGTGGTTTGATTAAAGATTAGGATTCACGATATTTCTGAAAATGTAGGCAATAGGGAAGATAAAGTTGTGGTTTGATTAAAGATTAGGATTCACGATATTTTGCATCCTGGTACACACTAACTTCAATAGTTGTGGTTTGATTAAAGATTAGGATTCACGATATTTTGAAAGCAAAGTAGATACAAAGCTTTCAGTTGTGGTTTGATTAAAGATTAGGATTCACGATATTCCGAAAATGGCAAGCGACCGCCACACGCAAGTTGTGGTTTGATTAAAGATTAGGATTCACGATATTAAAAAAAATGACTAATTATGAACTTAGCAGTTGTGGTTTGATTAAAGATTAGGATTCACGATATTTGGCTGCCGATTTTATAAACCTGAGCCTAGTTGTGGTTTGATTAAAGATTAGGATTCACGATATTCAGTGGACCACACCCTCTACCCTTCGGTAGTTGTGGTTTGATTAAAGATTAGGATTCACGATATTTGTGGAAATATATTAACGATATTATCATTAGTTGTGGTTTGATTAAAGATTAGGATTCACGATATTATCGTTACATACTATTCTTGGACTGTAACAGTTGTGGTTTGATTAAAGATTAGGATTCACGATATTTGAAATGGTGGGAAGTAATTACGCTAACTAGTTGTGGTTTGATTAAAGATTAGGATTCACGATATTTTACTTCGGAAATTGAACTTGGAAACATTAGTTGTGGTTTGATTAAAGATTAGGATTCACGATATTATTTAGTGTATCATCTCCTTCGGTTGTGGAGTTGTGGTTTGATTAAAGATTAGGATTCACGATATTTAACCATATTGGCAAGCCTTGTTAGCTACAGTTGTGGTTTGATTAAAGATTAGGATTCACGATATTACCCAAAAGGTTGTTCATCATTTCCATTAGTTGTGGTTTGATTAAAGATTAGGATTCACGATATTTCAGTTGGTTACAGATAAGACCAAAGGAAGTTGTGGTTTGATTAAAGATTAGGATTCACGATATTCTTGTTGCCCAAATGACGCAACTGGAAGGTGTTGTGGTTTGATTAAAGATTAGGATTCACGATATTTTTTTCGGATTCGTCAAAAGCCAGTGCACTGTTGTGGTTTGATTAAAGATTAGGATTCACGATATTGTTATAGCAATGCTTTTATAAGTCATTCCGGTTGTGGTTTGATTAAAGATTAGGATTCACGATATTCGCCACCAATTACTCCAACACATCAATTTAGTTGTGGTTTGATTAAAGATTAGGATTCACGATATTCCTGCAATTCCGAACTAGACATCTACAATAGTTGTGGTTTGATTAAAGATTAGGATTCACGATATTTTGTTGGGAACAGGCTGTATCATTCATAAAGTTGTGGTTTGATTAAAGATTAGGATTCACGATATTTTAGCGAATGCAATTGCTACAGCAGCAATGGTTGTGGTTTGATTAAAGATTAGGATTCACGATATTTACTGGCAGAAAAGATATTTGAGCCGGTAAGTTGTGGTTTGATTAAAGATTAGGATTCACGATATTCATTGCCTTGCAGTACTACTTTAAACTGAGTTGTGGTTTGATTAAAGATTAGGATTCACGATATTAGTTGCGCTGTTAGCTTCTAATTATCAAAAGATTATCGTTGAATATCGAGAATTAAAATGCCCCTTTTTTGTTGCGATAAGGCAAGATTGGGGCATTTTTTTGTTTCAAAACAACTCCAATTGTGCGGGTGGTGGCTCTTTGGGCACTTCTGCCTTCCCCCAAAAGTTCATGATGTTGCCAAATTGCTTGTCCGTAATCCGCAAAATGCTCACTTTGCCCAAGGGCGGTAGCAGTCTGTAAACTCTTTTTTCATGCACGTCTGCGCTTTCACTACTGGCACAATGTCTAATATAGACAGAATACTGCATCATGGCATAGCCATCTTTCAGAAGATTTTTTCTAAAAAGACCCGCATTGCGACGGTCTTTTTTTGTTTCAGTTGGTAGGTCAAAAAATACAAATAGCCACATAATTCTATAGGCATTTAGTTCCATAAGTTTGGGTAGGTAATTTTCTTGGCAGTTCCATTATAACATTTTTGAAGCGAGCTAGTTGTTCTTGTGAGGGCGACCATTAGTGGACTTTTGGTTGTTTTGAAATAAACTGTTTCGGTGAGTACAATAAGAAGTTCCAGTTTAATTTCAGTTGTAAGTTCATTTTCTTTATAATTGGCCATTATCTGTAATACTTTGGCATCTACTATTGGTCGATAAGGTTCCATAATATCGTCTGCCAAACAGAAAGCGTTGTATTTGTTGTGGTGGTGAATTCCCAAAGTGCAAAGGAGTCCGCTGGCTGCAAGGGAGCGCGCCACTGCTGCCCTCAGGATAATATAGCCATAATTGAGGAAGGGATTTGGGTAATCGCCAAAACGCTCTCGTTTAAAATTGAAATCGAAGATGTGTTTCCAATAATGTGCGGCCGCTGCGCCTTCCCGGTTATCGGTATCACCACTTAATACCTTTGATTCGTGGAATTTCAGTACTTCAAATGGTTTGCCCAATTTTTCCAAATGTTCCCCTTGATGTTTTATTTTCCTCTTTATTATTTGTTGCCATAATTGTTTTTTCAGAGGCTCTGATGCTTTTATTTGGTTGCTGAATAGTTCCTGTTGGGTGTGGTGGCCATTAAGGTTCAATAGCATACTGGAAGGCATGTGTTTGGAATCACAAAAAATCACAGCCACGTTATTATCAATTAGTTTGTTCAATGCAGGAACGGAAATGTAGATTTCTTGGTTTTCTATTACGATGAATCCTATGTCCTCAATGGGGACTGTTTTTTCTCCTGATTCAGTTTTGACAACCAATTGTTCCCATTTGGTAGTAATGGATGTTTTGTTGGCGAAGAAGAGGGTTCGTTTTAACATGCCAAAGATTTTTACGTTTTGGCTTCCAAAGTAAGTTTTATGTGCGTGGTTTTAATGAGGAAAACCGTAAAGGGAATGTTTTTTAATAAGGGATGATAATTAGGAATGTTGATAGCATTTTTTGTTTGCATTTGTTTATAAGTTGCTAAGGGGGTACTTGCTCAGCTGAATGGGGTTCCTCCTGCGTCGGAATTAAAAATTGTGGATGGGCTTACGGTTATGAGATTCCTCCTCTGTCGGAATGACAAATAGACTGACTAGGTGGGGTTAACTACTTTGAATCATTGATTTCCTCCTGTGTCGGAATGACAAGATTAAGCTTATTGATATTAGGAAAAAACTTTCTTTAAAGGATGATTGCTCAGTTTGACGGGGTTCCTCCTGCGTCGGAATTAAAAATTGTGGATGGGCTTACGGTTATGAGATTCCTCCTCTGTCGGAATGACAAATAGACTGACTAGGTGGTGTTAACTACTTTGAATCAATGATTTCCTCCTGTGTCGGAATGACAAGATTAAGATTATTGATATTAGGAAAAAAATTTATTTAATGGAGTATTGAAAGGTTTGAGGGGGTACAGCCTGCTACGGAAGTACAAAGGTATTTTTTGTGAAATATGTGGGTAAAAAGGCT
>JBBQUI010000075.1:0-12851 GCA_038212575.1 Flavobacteriales bacterium | reverse complement strand
AGACATCGGCGGAATTTCTTTGATTCGCGCCGCTGCGAAGAATTTCAAGGATACTATTTGCGTTTCTTCGGTTGAAGATTACGCTGAATTTTTAGAATTGATTTCAGCAAACAATGGAGAAATTTCGTTGAAAGACCGCAAGCGCTTTGCCGCAAAATCCTTCAATGTTTCTTCAAATTACGATACTGCAATTTTTAATTATTTCAACGAGGAAGAAAAATTGCCTGCTTTTAAAATAAGTGAAACCAACGGACAGGAACTTCGTTACGGTGAAAACCCACACCAAAAAGGATATTTCTTTGGAAATTTTGACGAAATTTTCACCAAACTTCACGGAAAGGAATTGAGTTACAACAACCTTTTGGACGTTGATGCCGCGGTAAACTTGATGAACGAATTTAAAGGCGAAGCCCCAACTTTCGCTATTCTGAAACACAACAACGCCTGCGGAATTGCCCAGCGCGAAACCGTGCAACAAGCCTATATGGCTGCATTGGCGGGGGACCCCATTTCAGCTTTCGGTGGTATTTTGATCAGCAATGTTGAAATTGACGAAGCCACCGCAACTGAAATCCATGAGCTTTTCTGCGAGGTTGTAATCGCACCTTCATTTTCAGCAAAAGCGCAAGAAATTTTAGAGGGAAAAAAGAACAGAATTTTGTTGGTTCAGAAAGAAATTGCATTACCTTCAACAACCGTGAGAACTTGTTTGAACGGTGTTTTGGTGCAAGAAAAAGACAATATTACCGACAGCACTGCAATTTTAACGCAAGCAACAAACAATAAACCCAATTCCAAAGAGTTAGAAGACTTGTTGTTCGCTTCTAAAATTTGCAAGCAAACAAAATCAAACACGATTGTTTTGGCAAAGGGAAAACAACTTTGCGCCAGCGGAACCGGCCAAACCAGCCGAGTAGATGCATTACGGCAAGCAATTGACAAAGCAAAAGCCTTTAATTTTAACCTTGAAGGAGCTGTAATGGCAAGTGATGCTTTTTTCCCGTTTCCCGATTGTGTGGAAATTGCAGATAATGCGGGGATAACCGCAGTAATACAGCCTGGAGGCTCCATTAAAGACCAACTTAGCATTGATTATTGCAACGCGCACGAAATGGCAATGGTATTTACCGGAACACGTCATTTTAAGCATTAAATTTTATTACATTTGTTAAAAACCAAATCTAACATGTTAACCTTCAATACCACCGACTTAAATTATGGGATTTTTTGACTTCCTGACTGAAGAAATAGCCATTGACCTTGGCACCGCAAATACCCTGATAATCCACAACGATAAAGTAGTTGTGGACGCGCCGTCAATTGTTGCACGCGACCGAACTACCGGAAAAATAATCGCCGTGGGCCGTGAAGCTGCAATGATGCAGGGAAAAACCCACGAAAATATTAAAACAATCCGTCCGTTGAAAGATGGTGTAATTGCAGATTTTGACGCGAGCGAAAAGATGATAAATATGTTTATCAGCGATATTCCTGCGTTAAAAAAGAAATGGTTGAAACCATCATTGCGAATGGTTATTTGTATTCCCAGTGGAATTACAGAGGTTGAAATGCGTGCAGTAAAAGAAAGCGCAGAACGTGTTAATGGAAAAGAAGTTTATTTGATCCACGAACCAATGGCGGCCGCAATCGGTATTGGCGTTGACATTATGCAACCCAAAGGAAATATGATTGTGGACATAGGAGGCGGAACCACTGAAATTGCCGTAATTGCCCTTGGAGGAATTGTTTGCGACAAATCCATTAAAATTGCCGGGGACGTTTTCACGAATGATATTGTTTACTATATGCGCACCCAACACAACCTTTATGTGGGTGAACGTACTGCTGAAAAAATAAAAATCCAGATTGGTGCCGCAACTGAAGATCTTGAACTTCCGCCAGACGAAATGGACGTGCAAGGGCGCGATTTGCTTACTGGTAAACCAAAACAAGTTCAGACTTCATATAGAGAAATTGCAAAAGCCTTGGACAAATCCATTCTTCGCATTGAAGATGCGGTGATGGAAACCCTTTCACAAACACCGCCAGAACTTGCTGCCGATATTTACAACACCGGAATTTATCTTGCAGGTGGTGGCTCTATGCTTAGAGGCTTGGACAAAAGACTTTCGCAAAAAACCGATCTTCCGGTTTATATTGCCGAAGATCCGTTGCGAGCCGTGGTTCGTGGAACCGGGATTTGCTTGAAAAATTTAGCCAAATACAAAAGCGTGTTGATTAAATAGTATTTTTCGGAAGAAGTTAGTTTCACTGAAAAATTTAAAGAGAATAGTTGCCCATTTATGGCGTTGCTCCTATTAGTAAGCAGAATATTTTAACCCCACAAAGCAATGCAGCAGATTATATTTTTCTTCATCCGGAATAAAAATTTCCTGTTGTTTGCTGTGCTTTTTACAATTTCCGTAGCGCTTACCTTTCAAACGCACAATTACCACAACGATAAATTTATAAGTTCTGCCAATTTTATAACTGGTGGCGTTTATACTTTCAGAAATAATATCACCGATTATTTTAATCTTGGAAAAGAGAACGAACAGTTACTCCAAGAAAATTTAATGCTTCGAACGAAACTGGATCAATTTAAGGAAGTAGTTGTTTTTGAAAAACTGGACAGCACTATTCTTCCGAATAAATATGAATATATTATAGCACGCGTAATCAATAACAACTATTCAAAAACCAAAAACCAACTTACGTTAGATAAAGGTATAGAGGACAGTATTAAGATAGATTTGGGTGTAATTTCCTCCAAAGGAATTGTGGGAATTGTAAGCGATGTTTCTGAAAATTATGCGACTGTGCAATCCATTCTGAATACAAAAAGCAGGATTAACGCGAAGCTAAAAAAATCTAGTCATTTTGGTTCTTTAATTTGGAACACAAAGGATCCAAACGTTGCGCAACTTATTGACATTCCCCGATTGGCAGGATTGGAAAAAGGAGACACCATTATTACCGGTGGCCGTTCAACCATTTTTCCCGAAGGTATTTTAATTGGCACCGTAAAAGATTTTCATTTGGACGAGGATGACAACTATTATTATGTGAATGTGGATCTTTTCAATGATATGACTAGTCTTGAACATGTATATCTGATTGAAAATAATGAAGCCTCGGAAATTTTAGAACTTGAGAAAGGAGTAGAAGATGAAGAATAATGATATAATTATAAACATAGTTCGGTTTATAGTACTTGTTTTTCTTCAGGTATTGATGCTTAACAATATAAACCTTGTTGGATACATAAACCCGTATTTGTATATCTTTTTCATTTTAATGTATCCTTTAGATGGAAACAAGGGGCTTTTGATTTTTCTTAGTTTTCTTTTGGGGCTTTCCATAGATATTTTTGAAGATTCGGGAGGTGTGCATGCCGCTGCTTGTGCGTTCATCGCATACATTCGACCTGTGGTTTTAAAATATTCCTTTGGCGTGAGTTATGAATATAACAGTGTAAAAATCAGAAAAGCCGATCCTATGGAAAGGCTAACTTATATTTCTTCTTTGGTTTTTATGCACCATTTTGTGATGTTCTCTTTGGAAATTTTTAGCTTTAAACATATATTATTACTACTCAAAAGCACTTTGTTCTCTGGGTTGTTTACTATAATTGTCATTGTTTGCACAATGATTCTTTTCAACAGAAAATCTACATGAGAAAAGTTGTACTTATAGCATTAGTTTTGTTCACCGGCCTTCTCTTTTCGGCACGGCTTTTCTATTTGCAGGTATATGATGCATCTTCTGATTCCCTTTCGGAAAATAGCGCCATTAAGGTAATGTATGATTATCCGCAGCGGGGTTATATGTTTGACCGAAACGGAACACTTTTGGTTTCAAACCAACCTTCGTATGACGTGATGGTAATTCCAAGAGATGTAAAACCGCTTGATACTTTGGAATTTTGCGGGCTGCTGAAAATAACGAAAGAGGAATTTAAAGAAATTCTTCAAAAAGCGCGAACCTATTCGCCCAGATTACCCTCGGTTGTACTTCCGCAACTGAACAAAGCCGATTACGCTTCCCTTTCGGAGAAAATGTATAAATATGAAGGGTTTTACATTCAGCGCCGTTCCCTTCGCGAATATCAGGTGGACCACTCTGCAAACGTAATGGGCTACATTGCTGAAGTAAACAATGCCATCATTGAAAAAAATCCATACTACCAAATGGGCGAACTCATTGGTACCGCGGGTGTTGAAAAGGAATATGAAGAAGTACTTCGCGGTATAAAAGGTGTAAAATATATTCAAAAAGACCGTTTCAACAGAGACATTGGCCGCTATAAAGAAGGTATTTTTGATACGCTACCCGAACGTGGAAAAGATGTTCAATTGACCATTGATGCCACACTTCAAAAATATGGGCAAGAACTGATGGTCCACAAAAGAGGCGGTATTGTTGCCATTGAACCATCTACTGGAGAAATTCTTGCATTGATTACGGCACCCAATTATGACCCTTCTCTTTTGGTGGGGCGCGAGCGCTCGAAGAATTTTACAAAGTTATGGTATGACACTTTAGCAAAGCCGCTGTATGATCGGGTTTTAATGGGAGAATATCCCCCAGGATCGCCTTTTAAAACCTTGATTGCGCTCATTGGCCTCCATGAAAACGTGGTCACTACTGAAGATGTTTTTTCATGCTACGGCGGTTATAGATATGGCAACCGAACACTCGGGTGTCACCGTCATCCCAGTCCCCTACCTATGATTGGGGGGATAGCCAATAGCTGCAATGCCTATTTTTGTAATGTTTATAAAAGAGTGATTGATAAATACCCAACTCCACAAGAAGGAATTGATGCCTGGAGAAAGGATCTTATGAGTTTTGGTCTGGGTGATTTTTTGGGTTATGATCTTCCCAGCGGGAAAAGAGGCAATATTCCTACTTCAAAATATTATAATAAGATTCACAAATTTCCAGAACACAAGTGGTCTTCCTTGGCAACCATTTCCAACGCCATTGGACAGGGTGAAGTGTTGCTAACCCCAATGCAAATGGCTAATTTTACGGCAGCCATTGCCAATCGTGGTTATTATTATACACCACACATTATCAAAAATATTATTGGTCCAGATACCATTCCGAAGGAATTTACTGAAAAGCATTACACTGCTGTTGAGGAAAAAAACTTCTATCCAGTGGTTGAAGGAATGCACCAAGTTTATCAACGCGGGACGGCGTCTTCAATTCAAATTCCTGGAATTGAGATGTGCGGAAAAACTGGAACTGCAGAAAATTTCACCAAAATTGGCGGGAAACGTGTTCAGCTTACAGACCATTCCATTTTTATAGCATTCGCGCCAATGGACAACCCAAAAATTGCCATTGCGGTATTTGTGGAAAACGGCTATTGGGGCTCAAGATGGGCGGGAAGAATTGCCGGGCTTATGATTGAAAAATATCTGAAAGGTGAAATAACCCGAACCGATATGGAAAAATATGTGCTGGAAGGAAGTTTGGAAGCGGAATATGCAAAACCTTATAGCGGTCAACCCTTTTCAATAAATCGTTAATGGCAGCAAATAAAAGTTACGTTCGTTTTGATTGGTTGATGATTTTTATTTACATCGCCTTGGTTTTCATGGGATGGATAAATATATATTCAGCCTCACTAAGTGATGCGGCAAAAGGGTTTTTCGATTTTGACCAAATCTATGGCAAACAGATGATTTGGATAGGTTTGAGTATTGTGATAATTATTTTTGTACTCGCCATTGAATCCAAATTCTATGAACGTTTTGCCAGCGTTATCTACATAGTTTCACTTTTGTCACTGGTAGGTCTTTTCATTCTTGGAAAGACTATTTCCGGCTCTACTTCTTGGTATGATTTCGGAGGCGTAAGTATCCAACCCAGTGAATTTGTTAAGGCAACTACGGCTTTGGCGCTCGCAAAATATGTTAGTGACATTCAAACGAATATGATGGATTTAAAGAACCAGATAGGTGCACTAATTATTCTTGCCCTACCCGCAGTTTTGATCATTCTTCAGCCCGATCCGGGGAGCGCGCTCATCTATGCGGCTTTTGTTTTTCCACTTTATAGGGAAGGACTTCACGGAGTTTATTTGTTGTTGGGTTTATTTGCTGTTATGCTTTTTGTTTCAACCCTCGCTTTTGGGGCGGTTTGGGTTGCAGTTGGTGTGGTTTTATTGGCCGGAATTCTATTTTATAGGAATAGAAGAAAACGTCCAAACATTATAAAATATGTTTTAATTGCGATTGGTTGTATTGCCTTCGCATTTTCTGTGAGCTATATTTTCAACAACGTTTTTAAACAGCACCACCGTGACCGTTTCAACATTGTTTTGGGGAAAGAGGTTGATGCTCGTGGCATTGGCTACAACACCAACCAAAGTGAAATTGCCATCAGCAACGGCGGTTGGTTAGGCAAAGGTTGGACACAGGGCACCCAAACCAAAGGCAATTTCGTTCCCGAACAACACACCGATTATATTTTTAGTACAGTGGGCGAAGAATGGGGATTTGCGGGAAGTATGTTAGTCGTGCTACTATTTGTGGCATTGATAACACGCATCATTTTTAGGGCAGAAAAGCAAAAATCACAATTTGGGCGGGTTTATGGCTACAGTGTTGCCGCAATACTTTTTCTCCACTTTTTTGTAAATATTGGGATGGTTACTGGCATCTTTCCAACCGTGGGAATTCCTCTTCCTTTCTTTAGTTATGGAGGATCTGCGCTTTGGGGCTTTACTATTTTGCTCTTTATTTTTGTGAAGCTGGATGGTTCAAATTATCATTACGCATAAGAAACTGAAATCGAAATCGAAATATAAGCTGAAGTTGAAATAAAATTTTACTGCCGACTGCTACTTAATACTGAAAACTATTTCCTCCCCCAAACCTTTAAATCAACCATCTGTTCCAAATTATTTTCGATAGGATCCGGCAACTTCGGAAAAAAATCTATTCCTGTTTTGGCTTCAATTTCATCAATGGAAACTGCGTATTCGTAAAAAGATTCACTTGATGATTTATTCGGAATTAAAAAAGCAATGGCTTTATAATTTCCATCCGAAGCATCTACAATTATTTTATAAAATTCGTTCGGCACCGAAACATTTTCATTGCCTATGGTTTTCATATTTCCTGTTAAAACACCGCCAGTAACCACATAAACCCCATCATATTTTTGTGCCCAAAATCGAACTTTTTGTTCCAATCGGTTCCAAATTCCAGCGTTGAAATCATGGTCTTGCGGACTGATGTTACTGGTCAAAAAAGTTTCGTTATAGGCTTCATAAGAATTTCTTCTATCGCCTGCCGGGCAAAGATGGCCACGATCGTAGCCCGAATTTTTATAGTTCCTCCAATCAGCAGATTTAGTTTTTACGCTTTTGTCTTCAATAAAATAAGGTCGTTCAAATTCGTTCTTTGAAAGGTCACTTTTTTTTAATTCATATGCTACCCACTCTGCCTGTTCATCTTTTTCGGAATAAGAGAGTGTGAAAAAATTGTGCTCAACAATAGCTCCTGTCTTTGAACTGGGTAGAAATGAATTATCAAATTCTTCAGAATTGTCTCCTATTGTATTTGAAGCTTGAGGAACAGAAGAATTTTCTTCTCCCAAATAGACTTCGGCATAATACAAAGCAACGGTTACAATTATAATTACTAAAGGGTAAATATATTTTCGGTTCATTAAAATTCAATTAAGCATTTCGCACATCCATTGCGTCTCGGAGTGCATTTCCTATTAACATAAAAGCCGTAACCAAACTCATAATGGCCAGTCCGGGAATGAGAGCAAGATAGGGTTTGCCCAAAATAATGTAGGCATAATGGTCTTTAATAATTCCGCCCCAACTGGGCATTGGCGGCTGCGCTCCGATTCCTAAAAACGAAAGCCCGCTTTCAATAAGAATTGCTCCAGCAAAATTGGCTGCGGAAATAATAATAACTGGTGCCATGCTGTTTGGCAAAATATGCTTTACAATTATTCTGAAATCATTAAAACCCAAAGCTCGGGCAGCAGTTACGTACTGCATCTGTTTTACGCCCATAACCTGCCCGCGGACCACACGGGCAACTTCTACCCACATGGTAAGCCCAACGGCTATGAAAACCTGCCAAAAACCTTTCCCCAGCGCCAAAGTTATAGCAATCACCAAAAGCAAGGTGGGAATTGACCAAGTAACATTGATTAGCCACATAATAGCTGCGTCCACTTTTCCGCCAAAATAGCCTGCAATGGCTCCCATCGTAATACCTATCACCAAAGAAATGAAAACCGCTACAAAGCCAATAGCTAACGAAATTCTTATTCCGATCAACATTCGGCTAAGCAAATCGCGGCCGTATTTATCGGTCCCGAGCAGGAATTTTTTTTCTGAAATGTATTTGTTTGGAATTTCTTTTACGGAAGAAGCGTTTGGAAAAAGCGAAAGCGCGTATTCTTTTTGCAATCCTTCCGTTCCATCTGTCGTATATTCTGTGATTTCGATAGAATTATCGTTAAAAGAAAATTTTGAAACCGGAATCTCTGTATCTGCATTCTTTTTTCCGAAGAAGAAAACTGAGAGCGGATTTTGTGCTTCAACAGCCGTAGGAATTGTAAGGATTTGTACAGAAAACCCAGGATTTTTGGAATGTATGGAAAGATGCATTTGGTTTGCATTTTGCGATTTGTCCGGAGCAAGAGCATAGGCGAAAATTGCAATCAAAACACAAAGCATCAAAAAACCCAAACTAAAAACGCCCCAAAAGTTTTTTTTGAACTTTTGGAGCGCTATTCTTGTTAATGAAGTGGAGTTTTTCACACCTCAAATTTAGTAAAAATTAGCTTGGTTCATTAATAAACAAGCAATGGGTTTACCCAAATATTAGTTTTTAATATCAGCTACTTTTCCAGCTTTAATGTTATTTAACTTTAAATCTTCAAGCACGTGTACTGCTTCTTCCACATACATATCCTTGCTCAGGTTTTCGTGCCATCTTTTACGTTTTTCAGATAAAGTGGTATCCTGCTTCATCAAAGCGGTTTCATAAGGCAATGATTCAAAAGTTAGGTGGTTGTCATATTCATCGATTGCATCAAAACGTTTGGTTTCCTGTTTGCGTTGTTCAATTTCTGCACTGTAATCTTTAAAATTCAGATTTACTACTTTTTCGTCCCTGCGCTCTTTTATCCATTTTGCATTATCGTCGATTAATGTCAACTGTTCGTTTTGATCCATTCTTGCTTTGCTTTTTTGAATGGTTTCATCGTAATCTATGTAGCCATCCCAAAGATCATATTTTGCAGCATCAATTTTATCATAAGGCAATGGATTTGGATAATCACGTTCGCCGATATCAATATAACTGTAACGGTCCGGCATTACCACATCACTCTTCACGCCTTCCAACTGGGTGGAACCTCCATTGACACGATAGAATTTTTGGGAAGTAATTTTCAAAGCTCCCATATCGCCCAGATCATTTTTGCGTAGCCATTGGTTTAAGTCTATCACGTTTTGAACAGTACCTTTTCCGTAGGTTTGCTTGCTACCTATAATAATGGCGCGTTTGTAATCCTGCATTGCAGCCGCCAAAATCTCAGACGCTGAAGCGGAAAGTTCGTTCACCAAAATAACCAAGGGACCGTCCCAAACTATTTCGTTGTTTTTGTCTTCAAGCACTTCTTTGTTTCCTGCGGAAGCAACCTGTACAACGGGACCTTTTTTAATGAAAAGCCCTGCAATGTCAACTGCTGTACGCAAAGAACCACCGCCGTTATCGCGAAGGTCAAGAACGAGACCTTCCATTCCTTCTTCTTTTAAACGGAGAATTTCTTTTTTAACATCAGTTGCAGCATTACGCTCCTTATAATTTTCCATATCGAAATAGAACTGCGGCAAATTTATAAGTCCAAATTTGCGATCGTCCTTTTCAATGAGCGAAGACTTTGCATAGGTTTCTTCAAGCTCTACAACATCTCGGGTTATGGTTCTATCTGAAATGGTACCGTCAACATTTTTAATTGTCAAGGTTACATTGGTGCCTTTTGGACCTTTTATAAGTTTCACTGCATCATCAATGCGCATTCCAATAATGCTTACAGCGTCTTTTTCACCTTCCTGCCTTACTTTCATAATGGCATCGCCCACTTCAATCTTTTCACTTCTCCACGCTGGGCCACCGCTAATAATTTCTATAACGGTTATGTAATCGTTTTTCTTTTGAAGCCTCGCCCCTATACCTTCAAGTTTACCCGACATTTGCAGGTCAAACCTATCTTTTTCGGGTGGCGCAAAATAATTGCTGTGCGGATCATACACTTCAACTATTGTGTTTAAATATATTGCGAAGTAATCTTTTCGTTCCAAATCTTTGGTGAAATCAAAATATTCATCCAAGGAATTTTTTGTGGTTTCGCGGGCTTTCTTTTCAAGTTCTGTCAAAGGCTTTGGCGTGAATGGCTCATCAGTTTCGGAAGAATCCATTGCTTCTTTAGCTTTGGTTCCTTTGGAAGAAGAAATGCCTTCCTCCTTTTTCCTTTGTTCTTCTACCATATCATAATACCCTGATAGTGTTGTGAATTTTAGTTGCTGTTTCCAACGTGATTGAAGATCCTTTAATGAAGTTGCATAAGTAAGATTGTCATAATCTACATTAATGACTTCCTTTTCATCAAAATCAAAAGGCTTGCTGAGAACATCTGGATAGATTTTTTTCACATCTTCCATACGTTCCTGAAAACGGTTGTAAACCAAATCGAAAAAAGAAAGGTCTTTATTTTTAATTTGGTCGTCTATTTCGGTTTTGTATTTGCTGAACTCCACAATATCTGAAGCCAAGAAATATCTTTTTAAAGGATCGAGTCCTTTTATGAAATTCTCATAAACATCTGCCGAAAATTCATCATTTATATCTTTCGGGTCATAATGTCCTTTTTGAAGCACGTAGGAAATAAGGTCTAATAGTAGTTTGTCTTTATCAGGATCGTTAAACTCCTTGGTAGTAAAACTGCAGGAAGCCACAGAAACAAAAACAGCAAGGAACAAAACTTTAAAATTTTTTTTCATTATCCGCATAGTAATAGTATTATTTTAAGAGTGCCTAAATTATATAAAAAACTGTGCCAAGAAAGGATTTCGGTACTAATTTTTTGTTAAACAGTTTCTTGGGCGTTGTATTCAAAATTCAAGATTATAAAATGTATTTTTGTTTCCTTAAAATTTCATAAAATTATGTCCAAAAAAAGACCCCTCATTTTAGTTACCAATGACGATGGTATTAACGCACCAGGCATCCGAACTTTAATTGAAGTTATGAATACTTTGGGTGACGTTTGCGTTGTTGCACCCGATTCGCCACAAAGCGGAATGGGCCATGCCATAACTATTAATGATACATTATATTGCAATAGTATAAAAGTTATAAATGGCGATCCGCACATAGAATACAGTTGTAGCGGAACACCTGTGGATTGCGTAAAAATAGCCGTAAACGAAATTTTGAAACGCAAACCGGACCTTTGTGTTAGTGGCATCAACCATGGAAGCAACTCTTCCATCAATGTAATTTACAGTGGCACAATGAGCGCCGCGGTTGAAGCAGGCACTTTGGGCATTCCCTCCATTGGGTTTTCACTTTTGGATTATTCTTTGGAAGCAGATTTCAAACCCTCAAAGAAATTTGTAAAATTAATTGCAGAGCAAGTAATGAAAAATGGGTTGCCGAAAGGTGTAGTTCTGAATGTGAACATTCCAAAACTTAATGCTTCCGAAATAAAAGGAATTAAAGTGTGCCGGCAAGCAAATGCACACTGGGAAGAAAAATTTGACAAGCGCACCAATCCACTCGGCCGTGATTATTACTGGCTTACTGGCGAATTTGTAAACGAGGACAAAGGTGAAGACACAGATGAATGGGCATTGCACAACGGTTTTGTTTCGGTAGTTCCCGTACAGTTTGACCTTACTGCACACCACGCGATGAAAGAACTAAACACCTGGGATTTTTAAATTATTGGATGCTGAATTATTTAAAGAAATAATATGAAACCACACATAAAAGAAATATTGATTGGTTTTGTTTTGGGCTTGGCAGCGAATATAGCTGGCACTTATTTATACATCTACTTTTTTTCGAAACTTAGTTTGGAATCAACACTAGAAGCTGCCTTGGAAAATGATTTTTTGGGAAGTTTGATCGCTTTGGGCGCAATTTTAAACCTAATCGTATTTTTTATTCTTTTAAAAAAGAATCAATATTATCGGGCTCGAGGTGTAGTATTGGCCACGGTAATTGCCGCTTTGGCAATTTTGATTTCTAAATTTTTCTGAAAAAAAATGAGTTTAGCCAATAACTCATTAACTTAGTAAACAAATAACTTAAAAATGAGACGCGCAGTTTTTCCCGGAACTTTTGACCCAATCACCTTAGGGCATGTTGATATTATAGAACGTGCACTTCCTCTTTTTGATGAGTTGATTATTGCTATTGGCGTGAATGCTGATAAAAAAACAATGTTTTCCTTGGAAGAGCGAATTCAATTCATAAAAAAAAATTTTAAAGGGGAATCCAAAATAAGTGTAAAAAGTTATTCTGGGCTGACCGCAAAATTCTGTATTGCTGAAAAAGCACAATTTATAGTTCGTGGTTTGCGAAACACTTCAGATCTAAATTATGAACAGCCAATTGCTCAGACCAATTTTAAAATGGCGAAGGTTGAAAGCATTTTTCTAGTTTGTTCGCCAGAAGTTTCAAATATATCCTCCACCATTGTTCGGGACGTGATTCGGAATGATGGGGATTATTCTGGGTTGGTTCCAGCTACAGTTAAAAAACAATAGATTCTTTACAAAGTCCAACAAAAAA
>JBBQUI010000074.1:0-12933 GCA_038212575.1 Flavobacteriales bacterium | reverse complement strand
TTGGATTCTTCTAAAAGCTTCTTCTTCAGGAATACAAGTATCGGTTACGCGGTTCATACCTCTTTCAAGCAAATCCCACTCGTCCTGTGGTGTTAAATCTCGATAATGTGGCACGCGTTCGTAATGACTGTGGGCTACAAGATTCATAATATCTTCCTCAAGGTTTGCGCCTGTACAGGAGATAATCTGAACTTTATCTTGACGTATCATTTCGGCAAAAATCTTTCCTAACTCTGCAGTACTCATAGCGCCAGCAAGAGACACGAGCATTTTTGAACCTTGGTTCAACTGTGCTTCATATCCTTTTGCGGCATCCACGAGGGCGGCGGCGTTAAAGTGTAAATAATATTTTTCAATAAACTGGGAAATGGATCCTTTATTAGTACTCATCTTCTTCTTCGGTATTAAATTTTGAATTTCCTTTTTTGCCTGCATCGAGCGGAGTCGAAAGGTTAAAATTGCTTTCGTATTCGTCTCCTTCTTCGGTTCCTGCGAATTTATAGGTCAACATTTTGTAGTAAAGTTTTGCCGCCACAAAGTCTGAAGCTCTTTCTTCTTTATTCGGGCACAGTTCAACAATGTCAAAACCTACCACATTTCTTTCATCAAAAACTTGTTTTAGGAAATCCAAAGTTTCATACCAAAAAAGTCCTCCCGGCTCAGGAGTTCCTGTTGATGGAAGAATGGAAGGATCGAACGCATCAAGATCGAAAGTGATAAAAACGTTATCGCCCAAAGCTTCAATTACTTTATCCATCCAGTATTCATCTTTTGCCATATCATGTGCAAAGAATACTTTTTCCTCGTCCATAACGCGGGTTTCAGCAACATCCATACTGCGGATTCCAACTTGAACAAGGTTTGTGGTCTGGCTTGCTTCGTAAACAGCGCAGGCATGGTTGCAGGCACTTCCGTGGAAATCTTTGCGCAAATCGGCGTGTGCATCTATGTGAAGCACGGTTAGATTATCAAAGCATTCATTGAAGGCGCGAATAGTACCTATGGAAATACTGTGCTCGCCACCAAAGATAGTTACGAACTTGTTTCGCTTTATATAGTCTTTTGTGGCTTTGTGAACTTCAGAAACCATTGCTTCCGGTGAGGAATTTTCTGTAATGGCATCTGCAAGGAAAACCCCTTGCTTGTAAACCTCTGTTCGGGTTTCAATGTCATACAGTTCCATGTTTTCTGAAGCATCCAAAAATGCTTCGGGGCCTTTGTCGGCACCTTTTTGCCAGGTGCTGGTTCCGTCATACGGAACTGGAATCAATACAATTTTTGATGTTTCAAGGGCCGCATATTTTTGCGGGATTCCGGCGTACGTCTTAGTGCTCATAACCTAAAATGTTTAGCAATTGCTCGCTTGTTTGTTGTTCTGAAAAAAGTTTGGTTGTTATAGTATCGTTTTTATCTCTGTCTATCAAAATATGTTTTGGCGAAGGAATCAAGCAGTGCTGCAAGCCCCCGAAACCACCAATGGATTCCTGATATGCTCCTGTGTTAAAGAAGCCAATATACAAAGGTTTTTCTTTTCTGAATTTTGGCAGATAAATTGCCGCCATATTTTGTTCACTATTGTAGTAGTCGTCGCTGTCACAAGTTAAGCCTCCCAAAAGAACTCTTTCATATTCATCATTCCAACGATTTACGGCAAGCATAATAAAGCGCTTGCTTATCGCCCAAGTATCGGGAAGTGTAGTTATAAATGACGAATTGATCATATTCCACTTTTCTCGGTCATTCTGTTGTTTTTGGTACAGAATCTCATAAATGGCTCCGCCGCTTTCACCAACGGTGAAGCTTCCGAATTCCGTAAAAATATTTGGTACGGGCACCTCTGCTTCGCTACAGGTTATGTTAATTTGATTTAAAATTTCGTTGATCATGTATTCATAATCATACTCAAAATGCAATGAGTTTTTAATAGGAAATCCGCCGCCAATGTTCAAACTATCCAAAGATGGACAGATTTTTTTAAGACGGACGTACACTTTCAAACACTTCACCAATTCGTTCCAGTAATAAGCCGTATCGCGAATACCGGTGTTGATAAAGAAGTGTAGCATTTTTAAATCTACGCGCTCGTTGTTTTTTATTTGTTCTTCGTAAAAAGGAATAATGTTTTTATAGCCAATCCCCAATCTGGAAGTATAAAATTCAAATTTTGGTTCTTCTTCCGAAGCGATACGGATCCCTACATTAAAATGCCCTTCAATATTGTCTGAAAGCAGTTCAATTTCTTCGTAATTATCAATAATCGGAATGCAATTTTCATGACCGTTATTGATAAGTCTAGCTATGTTTGTAATGTATTGATCGCGTTTAAAACCATTGCAGATAACGTATGTTTTATCAGTAACCTTTCCTGTTTCTTTTAGGCTTTCCACAATATCAATATCAAAAGCCGAAGAGGTTTCTATATGAATATCATTTTTTAAGGCTTCATTCAAAACATGTTTGAAATGCGAACTTTTTGTACAATAGCAATAGTTATAACTGCCTTTGTAATTGTTCTTTTCAATGGCATCAGCAAACCATTTTTTTGCCAAATTGATATTTTCTGAAATTTTTGGCAGATAGGTAAACTTCAGCGGAGCACCGTATTTTTCAACAAGCGCCATAAGGTCCACGCCGTGAAACTCAAGGCCATTGTCGCCCAAGCGGAATTCTTCCTGCGGAAAATAATACGTTTGGTTTATTAAATCTATGTATTTGGTGTTCATTCTTTTGTTTTCGTTGAATGTTGTAAATTATAAATTCTTGCTTCGTATTCCCCAAAAAAAAGAGAAGTATAACAAAAAATTAACTTGAAGATTAAATATGAATAGGCAAGCCGTTTATGGTGAAACTTTTGCCCGAAACCTGCTGTGGTACAGCCGTTGGAAGTAAAAATGTGTTGTTCATTTAGAATCTATGTTTCCGAAATTTTTCAAAAACCAACCATTTTAAAAATAGTATTCTTTAAATATTTACAGTACAAATGTGCCAAAAAAAATTCAATAATTAATAAAATAGTGGGAAATTTCCTTTCGCATTAAATCATACTGAACATGCTGAGTTCCTTTTCGGTAAGTGTTCGCCAGCGGCCACGGGGCAAATCCTTTTTTGTAAGCGGACCGAGAGTAACACAATCTACCCGAACCACATCATAGCCAAGATGTTCAAAAATGGTTCTGATAACGCTATTTCCTGTGTGTTTTATCTTTAAACCTATTTCGCTTTTCGGTGAATTATCTACGTAACTAATTTCTTCTATAGCTATTTCCTTTCCTTCAATAGTAATACCTTCCTTTATTTTTTTCAGATGTTCGGATTTTAAGTTTTTGTCCAATTCAATATGAAATAAACGTGAAATTCCTTTTTTGGTGAATTTTTGAACAAATTCGTCATCATTTGTAAACAGCAAAAGACCTGTTGCATTTCTGCCCAAACGGCCGAAGGGTTTTATTTTGGCGGTAGTGGCATTGGCTACCAAATCCATCACCGTCATTCCCTTGGCATTGCTGTCTGTGGTTGCAAAACCTTTGGGTTTGTTTAGCAAAACGTAAGTATTTGGTTCTGGATTTAATCGGCGGCCATCAAAACGGACATCGTCATTCAACTGAACTTTATGGCCCATTTCGTTGATGATTTTTCCGTTTACCGTAACCAAACCGGCGGCAATGTAGGTATCTGCTTCACGACGCGAGCAAACCCCACTGTTAGCGATGTATTTATTCAAGCGAATTCCATCCTCAGGATTACTTTTCTTAACTACTTGTACGGTGGGTTTTTCACGACGCCCAATTTCCTTTCCAGTTTTGTCGAATTTCAACTTTGGTTTTGTTGGATCTTGTGGTCGATCTTCAGTTTTCTTGTAAGAATCAGATTTTAGGGAAGCATTTTTGCGAGCCACGGTTTTCTTTCGTGCATTTTTTCCGGGCTTTTGAGGGCCTCTTCCTTTATCGTAATTGTCTTGTGTGCTCATTTAATATTTTTTGCAAAGGTAATCAAAATTAGTAGGCAGTTGCGGTTTTCAATGATCAGTATAAAGACTGCTAACTGCAAGTGGCTACTGCTACTTTTTTCAGGAAATTATTTCCTTCAAAATCTTTAAATAATCTGCTCTTTTCTTCAGAAAATCCATTTCGGAAATATCGATTATTTTTATGTTTTCGAAATGTTGGTTTTTGATGAATTCTAAATAACCCGCGTTCAATTTTTTCAAGTATTCAGCCTGAATACTCTTCTCATATTTGCGACCCCGCTTTTTGATGTTTTCCAAAAGGCGCTCGGTATTTTGGTATAAATAAACATACACATCGGGTTTCGGAAGTTCTTTGTGCATCACCTGAAAAAGTTTTTTATACAGCGCATATTCTTCCTCCGGCAAAGTGATGCTTGCAAAAATTAGGGATTTGTTTACGTCATAATCTGCAATGACCGATTCCTTAAAAAGATCGAACTGGGTAATATCATCCACTAATTGCTGGTAACGATCTGCCAAAAAAGACATTTCCAAAGGGAAGGCATAACGTGCGGCATCTTCATAAAATTTTGGGAGAAAAGGATTGTCTTTAAAGCGTTCGAGGATTAATTTTGAATTGAAATCATTTGCAATTTTGGTTGCCAAACTTGTTTTTCCTGCACCAATGTTTCCTTCAATGGCAATGTAATTGAATTGGGAAATATTGAAATCCTTCATCGGATTATTGAGCCATTTGGATTGCTTTTGAAGCAAGCTTTTATCCGCTGTTTCTGCCAAAAGTTTGATTATATTTTTCTGCGAAATAGGATGGATCAATTGCGAATTGACTTCTGCCAAAGGCTGCAACACGAATCTTCGCTTCTCCATTTCAGGATGTGGAACGGTGAGTTTTTCAGATTCAATAATGAAATCGTCAATAAAAATTATATCAATATCAATGGGTCGCGAAGCATAGGTTTTTGCAGTATTTCGCTTTCGGCCCATCGTTTTTTCAATCTCCAAAATTTTCTTCAGAATTTTTGACGGCTTTAAATCGGTTTGCAGCCAAACGGCACAGTTCAAAAATGGTTCGCCTTCAAAACCAAGGGCTGGCGTTTCATAAACTGGAGAGATTTTAACAATACTCCCAACTTGCTCAAAAAGAGCATTCACGGCATTTTGAAGATGCTCAAAACGGTTTCCCAAATTGCTGCCAAGGGAAAGATATACGTTATGCGAGGGTTGAAGCGTATCCAAATTTTAACATTTAAGACGAAATTAAGGAAAAGAAAAAGACTACCAAGTAAATTTGTGTACAGATATAATTTTCCATGACGACCATTTATTTAACAGGTTGTTATCAAAAAAATTACCACAATTAAATTTTCAATTTTTTTTATGAAGAAAACGCTTAAAATTATAGGAATTATTCTCGGAATCTTGATTTTGTTGCTGCTCGCGGCACCATTCATTTTTAAGGGTAGTCTTGAAAAAATGCTAAAACGCACCATTAACGAAAACCTGAACGCCACCGTAACTTGGGAGGATTTGGATTTGAGTCTTTTCAGCAGTTTTCCGGATGCTTCGCTTCAATTGGAAAATTTCAGTGTAATAAATAAAGCTCCTTTTGATGGCGATACGCTTGCCATCGGAAAAAGTTTGAAATTGGATATGGGAGTGATGCAACTTTTCAAAACCAAAGACATAAAAATTGACGCGGTAAAACTAGACGAAGCATTTGTAAACATTAAAATTGATTCCCTCGGAAATGCCAATTATGATATTGCAATAAAAAAAGATGCTCCAGCAATTACAGAGGGCGAAGCATCCGGCGACGGTTTTAATTTTGAATTGAAAAAATACGCGATAACCAATTCACGCATCAACTATTTGGACCAAGCCAACAAAACATATTTGATGCTAACCGAAGTGCAGCACGAAGGCAGCGGCGATCTTTCGCAGGAAATCAGCAATCTGGAAACAAAAACGGAAGCATTTGCTACTTTGAGAATTGATAGCCTGGAGTATTTGACGAAAAATCGAATTTCGCTTGATGCAATTTTTAAACTTGATTTGAAAAACCAGAAATACACTTTCCTCGAAAATGAAGCGAAAATCAATGAACTTCCCTTGACTTTTGATGGTTTTGTGAAAGTGAACGAAACCAATAACGAAGTGGATCTTACTTTTAAAACACCTTCGTCTGATTTTAAAAATTTCCTCGCCGTAATTCCCGAAACCTATGTGAAGCAAATAAACGATGTGAAAACTACGGGAAATTTCACCGTAAATGGAATGCTGAAAGGTATTGTGGACAGCACCCACATCCCGATGATGGATATAAAAGTGGCGAGTGAAAATGCTTCGTTTAAATATCCCGATCTTCCAAAAGCGGTTGATAATATTACGATTGACGCGCAACTAATAAACGAAACAGGTTTTTTGAAAGATACTTATTTAATCATTCCAAAACTCACGTTCAGAATTGAAGGTGAACCTTTCCGGATGAATGGAAGCATTAAAAATATGACCGAAAATCCGTTGGTAAATATGGAAATGCAGGGAACATTAAACTTAGCAAACATTGAAAAAGTGTTGCCCGTGGAAATGGAACAAGAACTCAGCGGGATTTTTAAGGCGGATATTATTGCCAATTTCGATATGGAATCGGTTGATAAGGAACAGTACCAAAAAATAGATGCGCGCGGTACGGCGAGTTTGACCAATTTCAATTATGACGCCGGTTTTAAAAATGAATTGAAAGTTTCCAACGCAAATTTGGCACTTCAGCCGGGCACGATAACTTTAAAGGAATTGAATGCCCAAACAGGCCAAACTGACATCAAAGCTTCGGGAAACATCCAAAACCTAATCCCATTTTTGATGAGCAAACAGGATTTGAAAGGTCGTTTTGCCATTCAGTCCAATACTTTTAATGTGAACGATTTTATGGCTTCGGAAGAAAAACCCAAAGACAAAAATTCTTCCGAAGAAGGAAAAACAGCAAAGAAAACCACAACTCCCGATGCTGTGAAAATTCCCGATTTTCTGGATGCCACTTTGGATTTCAACGCCAATAAAGTTATTTACGACAATTTGCAATTGACAAATGCAAAAGGTACCGCCACAATTGCAAATGAAACCATTACAATAAGCAATTTCACCTCAAATATTTTTGGCGGCAATATTGCGCTTTCCGGAAATGTTTCAACAAAAAATGAAATACCAACTTTTGCAATGGATCTCGATTTGAGTAAGATTGATATTGATCAATCTTTTGAGAATCTTGAAATGTTCCAGTTTTTGGTACCAATTGCAAAGGCTTTACAAGGTAGTCTTAATACAAAATTTCAACTGAACGGAGAGTTGACCAATGACCTTTCGCCAAAACTTTCAACGCTTGCAGGAACCGCTTTGGCCCAAATTATTACCGCAGAAGTTGATCCGCAACAAGCGCCGCTGCTTTCAGCGCTTGGCAGCAAAGTTTCGTTTTTAAACCTTGATAAATTAAATTTGAGAGACGTTAGCACCAATTTCACTTTCAACAATGGAAAAATTGATGTGAAACCCTTTCACTTTGACGTAAAGGGAATTGACGTTGCAGTTGCCGGAACGCACGGTTTAGATAAATCCATTGATTATAATTTAACGCTGGATGTTCCTGCAAAATATTTAGGCGGAGATGTAACGAAATTGCTTCAAAATTTAAATCCGAAAGAAGCCGACGAAATGAGCGTTGCACTACCCATTGGGCTGAAAGGAACATTTACGAATCCACAAGTTTCACTGAACACCGAAGCTGCAATCAATACATTGACCCAGCAGCTTTTGGCAAAACAGAAAGATAAACTGATAAATCAAGGAACAGATATTTTGGGCGGATTATTAGGAGGTGGAACCAAACAAGATTCTACAAAAACGAATACCAATAACCAGCAGCAAACTACCCAACAACAAAACACACAAATTATAAAAGACATTTTGGGAGGTATTTTGGGTGGAAATAAAAAGAAAACTGATAGTACTAACAGCCCCCTAACCCCCAAAGGGGGAAACTGAAACGCTATCCTTTATGAAAAATTAGCTTTTCCATTGAACCCGAAGGGTTTACATATTTATAGCCTAAATCTTCGTTAGGAACATTCGACCCCTACGGGGTCGCACAATTCCCATTTAATTGCTTTTCAATAAATATTCAATTCCTTCGGAATTGGCACCGTAAAACATATTTAGCACTTCAATTTATGGTAATTGAAACAACATAACCCTCATTTCCGCGAATGTTGAATACCGTGTCATCTTCAAAGATTAGGTATTGCCCTTTTATGCCTTTTAAAATGCCTTCATAGAACGGATTTTTTTCTAGGTTGAGGGATTTAGGTTTTTCGGGATATTTTAAAACTGGGAATTGCAGATTTGTTTCAGCATTGTTTTCCAAATAATATTCAGCCGCTTCAGCGGGAATAAATTGTTTTATTTTGTTGCGCCATTCCACCAAATTTTCATCTTTAATATCGTTTTTCAGCATGGTGCGCCAGTTGGTTTTGTCGCTCACGTGATTTTTTAAAGCAACCTCGGTAATTCCGGCCAGATAGCGATTTGGCACTTCCACAATTTCGATGGCTTCGTGCGCGCCTTGATCAATCCAACGGGTTGGGATCTGGCTTTTGCGTGTAACGCCTACTTTTACACTGCTACTGTTTGCGAGATAAACCACATGCGGTTGCAGCTGTACGCGCTTTTCAAATTCCAAATCGCGTTCTTCTATATTTAAATGTGCCCTACTTTTCTCAGGACTTATTACCCAATCGGCCGCTTGGGGAATTTCATAAAAACAATCATAACAAAACCCTTGACGGTATATTTTCTTTTGAAGTCCGCAGTTTAAGCATTGATAGCGCAGGAAATTAATGGCCACTTTTTTGCCCAACAATTGGTTCACATTCAAAAAATCGTTTTCAAAAACAAGGTAATACTGAATGGGCGAACCGTTTTCAGTCTGCATTTTGGTGAGCACTCCTTCGTAATTCATTTATTCAAAATTATTTATGCCGAAAACTTTTCGAAGAACTGCTGTGGAAACATCGCTTCAAAAAAGGGGAAATCGTAATTATAAAATCGTTATTTTTATAGCATAAAGATAGCAGAAAAATATGCCAATCCCCATTGTAAATTCCATTGCTTCGTGGTTTTTAAAGAAACGGTTCCACCAAATAGACCTATTTCTGAAGTACCCTATTGAAGTTCAGGAAGAACTGCTTTTCAATCTGCTTCAAAAAGCCAAAAATACAGAGATTGGCAAAGAATATGATTTTGGAACTATCAGAACATATCGCGATTTTGCAGAGCGAATTCCTATTACAACATACGAAGAAAACGAAGCGCGAATTGAACGTGCACGTAAAGGCGAAAGCAATATTTTTTGGCCAACACCCATTAAATGGTTTGCAAAATCCAGTGGCACCACCAATGCAAAAAGTAAATTTATTCCTGTAACCTTAGATTCTTTAGAAGACTGCCATTATGCCGCCAGCAAGGATTTATTGTGTATGTACCTCAACAACAATCCAAACGCACAATTATTTTTGGGGAAGAGTTTACGGCTCGGCGGAAGCAAACAACTGTACCAAGAAAACGGAACCGTTTTCGGCGATCTTTCTGCAATTTTAATAGACAATATGCCTTTTTGGGCAGAATATAGCAGCACGCCTAGCAATGAAGTTTCACTTATGGGCGATTGGGAAACCAAGATGCAGGCGATAGTTAATGAAACCATCAAAGAGAATGTTACCAGTCTTGCCGGCGTGCCTTCGTGGATGCTTGTTTTGCTGAACAATGTAATGGAAAGTACGGGCAGAGAAAATCTTTTTGAAGTTTGGCCAAACCTGGAAGTGTATTTTCACGGCGGTGTAAACTTTGACCCATACATTGATCAATACAATAAATTGTTGCCGAAAAGTGATTTTCGGTATTATGAAATCTACAATGCTTCGGAAGGTTTTTTCGCCATTCAGGACCGTAATGAAAACAAGGAACTACTGTTGATGCTGGATTACGGAATTTTTTATGAATTCATTCCAATGCAAAACTATGGTACTTCGGAAGAAAAAGTGATTCCGTTGAGCGAGGTGGAGGAAGGGAAAAACTATGCTGTTGTAATTACCACCAATGCAGGGCTTTGGCGGTATAAAATTGGCGATACCGTTCGCTTCACCTCAACCGACCCTTACCGAATAAAAGTTACCGGACGCACAAAACACCACATAAACGTTTTTGGCGAAGAATTGATTATTGAAAACGCTGAAACCGCGTTGAGGAAAGCTTCACAGCTTACCAATGCCGAAATTGTGGATTATACCGCAGCCCCTATTTTTATGAACGGAAAAGAAAAAGGGGCGCACGAGTGGATTATTGAGTTTAAATCGCCTCCTGAGGATTTAACTTCCTTTACACAGCTTTTGGATTCCGCTTTGCAAGAAGTAAATAGCGATTATGAAGCGAAGCGTTTTAATAACACTACTCTTAACCTGCCGAAAATCCATCATGCCAGGGAACGTCTTTTTTATGATTGGTTAAAGGAAAAAAATAAACTTGGCGGACAACATAAAGTTCCGCGACTTTCCAATACTCGCGATTATTTAGAGGAACTTTTACGTTTAAACAGCAAATTTTAGGTTTTTTTCGAAAATTTGGACCTTTGGAAAGTGTTGTAAATCGTGCATTTTGAACACTTTATCGTTTGTTTTTTCTGAAAGATGCATTTCAACGAGTTTACCGGTAAGTTCAACTAAAACTTTTGCGGGCGCTTTACTTCCGAAGTACTTTTGACCCATAAAATCATTAGTATTTCAATATGAAACACATTTTTTTCCTAGTATTCATTTTAGCTTTCACGGTTTTATTTTCTTCTTGTTCAACAACACAAGCGGTAAATAAAAATGAAAATGTAGTAGCTGGATACAATTTGAAAAGCAAAAAAGAGCAAATGCAAAATAAAATACTTCACAATAAAAACAAGACACTAGTTGCGTGTCCATAATTTATTCAGTTTCCTTTCTGAAAAAAAAATTATGAGCTAAAATGTAACAAAACATGAAAAAACTAAAAATTTACAAGTCAGTAGTTTTACTTTTTGTGTTAGTTTCTATTTTATCTTGTAATAAGGATGATGATAATGAATCGACTTTAGCGAGTGATTTAATTGGAGAATGGCAAAGAAGCGATTTTAGCGAGGAATTTGAATACAAACTAATTTTCGCTGACAATACTGGTTCTAAAATTGAATCTGAAAAAGATTTAGAGGCAGGCACAGAAATTTCTAGTCTTATTCCATTTGCTTGGATTGCAAATGATGATACTTTGACTATTGATTTTGATGGAGAAATAATAACTACAAATTTTTCTATAAACTCTAGCGGGCATCTACTTCTAAGTAATTTCACTGATTTATATTTTATAAAATTGGAGTAATAAAAATCACTGAAAACACGCATAAAAAAAACCCCGATACAATCGGGGTTTTTGCTTTTAGTTAGCGGGATGTCTTTAAAAAACATTATTTAAATTTTATTAAAGCCAGCAGGGTCTTTGTGTTTTGTCCAAAGTGGATTTATTTAGATTGAACTCCCCAGTAACGGTCTTTTTTATTGAAGAATCTGCCGTACTTACCATTTCAGCGCTAAAAGTGCCCACGAGTATTCCCGAGCCACCGTCGTATTCGGTGATTTCAATGGTTCCATTGGAGGAACTAATAAAAGTGTATGAATTTGAAATTTGATCTTCAATGTATATTGAAATATTCTCTGCACAATTAGCAGGTATATGGTCAGGATTACCAGTGCTTATATTATAATTTCCTGTACCTGTAATACCAATTAATGAAAAATCAAAACCTAAATCATTTTCTGTATTTATAGTCAACAGCCAATCATTGCCATTATCATAACATCTGCTAAAACTAAGCGTATAACGACCAATCCCCCCTCCTTGATTGAAATAAGGTTCTATAGTATCGCCATCAAATTCCGCCTCAAAAAAGTTTTCTTCCTTTACGCAGCCTTGATCATCCTTGTTGTCATCGTTTTTATTGCAACTTGATAATATAAGAGTACAGAGAATAACCAGTTTAAGTAACATTCCTTTTCTCATATTACAGCCAGCAAGGTTTTTTATTAATATCGAGGGTGGAAAGATTGATATTAAATTCGCCACTAATAGGCATTATTATACTCGGGTCTAAGGAATTGTATAATTCACAATTAAAGGTTCCAATTAAAATACCCTCTTCAATATTATAATCAGTAATTTCTATATCTCCCGTTCCTTCTTCGCTGAAATAATAAATTGTTGAATCATCTATAATTTTTTCAATATAAATATATGTTTTGGAAAACGTGAAAGGTGTGGGAGGAAGTTCGTTTGACGCTGCTGCATCTATAGGATAATTGCCGGTTCCGTCAACATTTATCAATGAAAAAGTTAGCGTTATTCTATTGTTGGAAGTCAAAGAAACTTCCCAATCATTTTCATCTTCATTATTTCTATCTACATATAATGTATATGCACTAACTCCTCCCCCAGTTATCCATCTTGGTTCAATTATCTTACCATCAAACTCTGCTTCAAAAAAATTCTCATCTTTGATGCAACCTTGATCATCTTTATTGTCATCATCCTTATTGCAACTTAATAATGCTAACGAGAATATAAATAGTAGTTTTAAAATAATATTTGTTTTCATCTTCTTTTTTTAAAAATTATCTTTCTATACTTATGTGTTTTGTTACCTGAATTCCGTTGTTTCTTGTAATTTTTAAAATATAAATACCTTCTGGGATATTACCAACGTCAAGAGTTATGGAATTGTTGTCAATAGTGGACTTTGCTGTTTTTTCCTGTCCAAACATATCATACAATACAGCGCCAGTTGCGGGGGTTTCGCTTTGGGTATTGGTAATGGTTATCATATTTTTTGCGGGAACGGGATA
>JBBQUI010000073.1:0-12934 GCA_038212575.1 Flavobacteriales bacterium | reverse complement strand
TTTATTAACGTTACGGGAATTGTTTTTTCGTTACCATTGCGGACTACAGTTACTTGAACAACATCATTAGGTCTTTTTGAGCCAAGATAACCCGCCAAATCGGCAAATTTGTTAACTGTTACTCCATCAAGCTGTTTAATGATATCACCTTCCTTAATTCCACCTTTATCGGCGCCGCTACCTTTTTCAATGCCGCCAACGTAAACGCCTTGTGTTTCGTTAACCCCCAATTTCTTCGCTAGATCAGAATTCAAATTACCTACTTGAATTCCTAGAATACCGCGCTGCACATTGCCGTATTCTAAAATATCCTCAATTACTGTCCGGGCATTGTTGGAAGGAACTGCAAAGGAATAACCCACATAACTTCCCGTTTCCGAAGTAATTGCAGTATTAATTCCAATCAATTCGCCACGGGTGTTTACCAAAGCACCACCACTGTTTCCGCGGTTTACTGCGGCATCGGTTTGAATAAAGGATTGTGGGTTGCCGTCAAATTGGTTCAAATCACGAGCTTTTGCACTAATAATTCCAGCGGTAACGGTTGAGGTTAAGTTGAAAGGATTACCAACAGCCAGCACCCATTCGCCAATTTTTATATTATTTGAATCACCAAAAGGGATAAATGGAAAATCTGTATCGCCATCAACTTTTATCAAAGCAATGTCAGTTGTTGGGTCTGTGCCAATCAATTTGGCGGTGTATGTTTTGTTGTTATTTAAAGTAACTTCAAGATTTGAAGCATTAGCGATTACGTGATTGTTGGTAACTATATAGCCGTCTGGCGAAATGATCACGCCACTTCCGCTTCCAACCATTGCGCGCGGTTGTCCCCCGCCCTGAAAATACTCCATAATATTTGTGGGTTGTCGGCTCACCGTCGTGTTTTTTACGTGAACTACTGCGTGTATGGTTTTATCAGCAGCTTCGGTGAAATCTGTATTCATCCCCTCGGCCGTCGAGGAAAAGTTGGTGGGAATGTAGTTTGAAGTTTGTTGAGGGTCAAAGGAAATAGTTTCCTTTTTTTCGAAGTACTTATAGCCCCCAAGTGTGATTGCACCTGCAAAAAGCGCTACCAGAAATAAACGGATTGTTTGTTTCATTGTGTAAAAATTTTAATTAATAATGATTTATAATAATTCAAAAACGTATTGATCAAGTTTTGCATTTTTAAACTGTTTTTAGAGTTTCAGTCCTGAGAAGAACGAAGGAAGGAACCCCTTTTTGAAGAAATATTTTTTAAATACTTCCACAAATTTAACTATGCTGAATTGAAAAAAGTATGCCACAAAGTAGTATTTAACTTGTATTTAACGTGAAATCTTTCCCGAAACTCGCTTCGGCTTTTTATATCTTTGCGCAGTTATGAAATTCACTTTTTATAAATACCAAGGCACGGGCAACGATTTCGTGATTATCGACAATCGAGAAGAATTTTTTCCGAAGAAGAATACCGAGCTCGTGGCCAAAATCTGCGACCGACGTTTTGGCGTGGGCGCCGATGGATTGCTCTTGTTGGAAAACCATCCTTCGGCAGATTTCAAAATGGTGTATTATAATAGTGATGGAAACCTTAGTTC
The DNA here is from genome assembly GCA_038212575.1 of Flavobacteriales bacterium. Taxonomy (GTDB): domain Bacteria; phylum Bacteroidota; class Bacteroidia; order Flavobacteriales; family Flavobacteriaceae; genus Aequorivita. The sequence continues at coordinate 11,354 of JBBQUI010000073.1, read as the reverse complement.
GATGTGCGGAAATGGCGGAAGATGTATTTCACACTTCGCAAAATTTCTGGGAATCATTTCTGAAAAAGCAACTTTTGAAGCAGTAGATGGAATGCACGAGGCCACAGTTGAAAAAGATTGGGTTTCCCTAAAAATGAACGACGTTGGAAAAGTTGAGGTTTTTGAAAATCATACTTTTTTAAACACTGGTTCGCCGCACCACGTTGAAATGGTTTCAGAGCTCCAGGATTTTGATGTTTTTTCCAATGGCAGAAATATTCGAAATAAAACCTACGGAAAAGAAGGTGCAAATGTAAATTTTGTGGAACAGAATGATGATGCAATTTTTTCGGTTAGAACCTATGAAAGAGGCGTGGAAGATGAAACACTTTCCTGCGGAACTGGCGTAACCGCCGTTGCGATTGCAATGTTTGAAATTGGTAAAACTTCTGAAAATAAAGTGACTTTAAAAACGCCCGGCGGACAATTGCAGGTTCGTTTTGAAAAGCAAGCTTCGGGCTATAAAAATGTATATTTGGAGGGATCGGCAACACAGGTTTTTAAAGGAATTTGGAAATGATAACATTAAAAAGAGAAAACATATTTCTGCGAGCGTTGGAACTTTCCGATTTGGATTTTCTCTATAATTTGGAAAACGACGAATCGCTTTGGGAAGTTAGCAACACCACAACTCCGTATTCAAAATATATTTTAAACCAATATCTTGAAAATAGCCACCGCGATATTTATGATGTGAAACAATTACGGTTGGTGATTTGTAATAGCGATAAGGAGGCAGTCGGTTTTATCGATCTTTTTGATTTTGATCCGAAACACAACAGAGTAGGAGTTGGTATCGTTATTTTTTCCGAAAAGAATAAACGGAAAGGTTATGCTTCGGAAGCGTTAAAACTAACCTGCAATTATGCTTTTACGCATTTAAACGTACACCAAATTTTCGCAGGAATTACAGAAGAAAACAAAGAAAGCATTCAACTTTTTGAAAAAGCTGGTTTCAAACAAAGTGGTTTGAAAAAGGACTGGATTTTTTCCGATGGGAAATTCAAAAGTGAATATTTGTATCAACTAATCCCTAATCCCTAATCCCTAATCCTAATCCCCAATTCAAAAATGTATATAAAAAAAATATTGGTAATTATTGTTTTGCTGGGCGCCGTTGGCATGGGCGCTTTTGCTTGGTATGTTTACAACACTGCTTTTTCGGGGAATACTGCTTTTAACAATAAAGAAGCGCACGTTTTTATTCCAACAAATGCAACAATTAAGGATGTTGTTGCTGAATTAGAACCACTTTTGAGGGATACAGAATCATTTTATGCGGTTGCCGACCAAAAAAAATATTCTTCAAATGTAAAACCGGGACATTTCATCATAACAAAAGGAATGACCAATAATGACATTATTAACATTTTGCGCAGCAGAAATATTCCCATAAATATAAAATTCAACAATCAGGAGCGATTGGAAGATCTTGCAGGACATATTTCGAAACAAATTGAAGCGGATAGCATTTCTCTTTTAGAATCCATGCGCGATCCACAATTTTTGAAAGAAGAAGGTTTAAGTGAAGAAACCGCGCTTTCGCTATACATTCCAAATACCTATGAATTTTATTGGAACAGTTCTGCAGAAACCTTCCGCAGCCGAATGAAAACCGAATACGAGCGGTTTTGGAACGAATCGAGAACCCAAAAGGCGAAAAATTTAAACCTTTCCAAAGAACAAGTGATGGCTTTGGCTTCAATCGTTCAAAAGGAAACAGCAAAAGTGGACGAGCGATCAAAAGTAGCAGGTGTATACGTGAATAGATTGAAAGTACGGATGTTGCTTCAAGCTGATCCTACAGTTATTTATGCGTTGAAACGCGAAAGCGGCGATTATAATCAAATTATTAAAAGAGTGCTTTATGCTGATTTGGAATTGGATTCGCCTTACAACACCTATAAATATGCGGGTGTTCCGCCTGGACCAATAACGATGCCTGATATTTCTTCAATTGATGCGGTACTAAATCCGGAAAAGCATGATTATTATTATTTTGTGGCAGATGTTACCAACTTCGGGTATCACAAATTCGCCAAAACACTAGCCCAGCATAATGTAAATAAAGTGGAGTATGTTCGCTGGGTAAATAGCCAAGGGTTAAACAGATAACCTACTCTTTAAATATTTCTGTTAAAATCGCTTAAGAAACCGGGGTTAAAGTGTGTTAGCCCAATGGATATTCCTGTTTTTCTTTTATCTTTTCAATTATAAAGTATTGATTATTAGCACAAAAATTATTTTCAATCGTTCTTTGGCACAATAATTTCATATAGCGCGGCGAACATACGTTTGCCATAATGTGTGTTCGCTTTTTAAGAATTTATTTCGCCCCCGCACAAGGCGGTGGCGCAATAATTATAACTTTTTAAAACTAAGTAAAACATGATAAAACGTTTTATGAAATTGTCTGCGATGGTGGCTGTCGCGGTTTTTGTCGCAATGGCGTTCTCTTCAAAAAAAGAGGATTACAGCAGTTCTATATTCGCTACAGACATCGTCGGGGACGTTGCATATGTTCCCTACGAATATGAAGTGAATTTGAGTTCCCAAGATAGTGTTCCCTTTCTTGGGAAGTCGTTCCTTGGTTTCTGTTATGACCTCGGATTGAGCGAAAGCAGTGGCAATTACAGAGCTATGAACAGATTGGGTTATTTGGGCAAATACCAATTTGGCCGTTCCACACTTAACTGGGTGGGAATTTATAATACTTCCCGGTTTTTAAATTCCCCTTTGTTACAGGAAAAGGCTTTTGAAGCCTTGATTTCCAAAAACAAATGGGTGCTTCGCGATTATATTGATAAATTTAGCGGACAGTCTATTAACGGTGTTAGAATAACCGAATCAGGTCTTTTGGCCGCTGCACATCTGGGAGGAGCCGGAAATGTGATAAAATTTCTGGACAGCAAAGGAACAGATGTATTTAGGGACGCTAACCAAGTACCGATAACAAAGTATATGAAACGCTTCTTTGACTACGATGTTTCGGAAATACTCCCAGACAACAACGCCAGGGCGACATTATAATTATTGAAAGAAACCAGCTCGACATTCCTGGTTTCTTTATTTAGTATTTATTTAACAGCCTATGAATCAGATTTTTAAAAAAAGCCTTATATTTGCGCGCTGAAACGAGGATGTAATTATGCATCCGAATTTTAAAACTTGATGAAAAAAAGAATATATCTAATTGCAGTATTACTTGTTGTTACCGTACTGGTAGGGACGGGTTTCATTTCAAAAGATAGTTACGACTTTTCAGTATTTAGTACTGAAGGATTGGAGTTGAACTATAATGTTCCCACAGAAGCAGAATTTACGCCGTTAATAGCTCCTGTAACCCCAAGATTTTATTTGTTTTTGGGGAAATCTTACGTAGGATTTAAAGAAGCCCTGGGTTTTAAAGAATCAAGAGGGGATTACCAAATTGTCAATGATTACGGTTATATGGGCAAATATCAATTTTCGAGAGCCACTTTAAGAATGATGGGTCTTAAGGACACTGATAATTTTTTATACAACACTCGCCAACAGGAAGCTGCTTTTTTTGCTTATACTTCCTTGAATAAATGGGTGCTTAGAAATGATATTAAGCGTTCGGTTGGAAAAACCATCGGTGGTGTGAAAATTACCGAATCAGGAGTTTTAGCTGCCGCGCATCTTGCTGGTGCAGGAAACGTTAAAAAATTTCTTAGAAGTGCAGGGGAAAATGGTTTTGAAGATGCAAATGGAACGTCAATTCGTTATTATTTGAGAGCATTTTCAGGATACGATACCTCTCACATTGTACCAAATCAAAAGCCTCGGATAATGTAAATTTTATCCGTGAATGATAAACAAGGTGGGTCTTTTATGAAGGTCCACCTTTATTTTTTTCCACAATTCTACCGAGGCTGTCTTTATATATTCCGTAGGTAGTGTAATATCACAGGCAACGCAGATTCTTGTTTGTCCACTGAGGTTTTCGGTCAAGCTTTGCAGCATTTGGTTGTTTCGGTAGGGTGTTTCAATAAAAAGCTGTGACTGGTCAAAATCTTTTGACAGTTTTTCCAAGCGTTTCAATTCTGCTTTTCTTTCTCCTTTATCAATGGGCAAATAGCCATTGAATGCAAAATTCTGTCCATTAAAGCCACTGGCCATCATTGCCAATAAAATTGAAGATGGCCCAACAAGGGGAACTACTCTTATTCCTTTTTCGTGTGCATAATGGACGGCTCTCGCACCGGGGTCTGCAATTCCAGGGCAACCAGCATCACTTATTATTCCCACATCAAAACCTTCCAAACAGGGGTTTAGCATAGGCGGGATCTCGCCTTCATTGGTGAATTTATTTATCTCCTGAATTTTTAAAGCGGATTGTTGCTTTTCGGGCACAATACTTTTTATGAAACGCCGTGCATTTTTTTCGTGCTCTACAATATAATGGTCAATTTGTTCAATTGATTTTTTTACTGAAATGGGAAGAACGGCCAAAGGTGGTACGTCTCCCATTGGGCAGGGAATTAAATATAAATCTCCTTTTTTTGTGGTCATTCAGGAATTATTGAACCATTAATTTCTTCACGGTGGATTGTCCTTTTTCCGAAGTTATTTTCGCGAAATAAATACCCGAATTCAAGTTTGAAACTGAAACCGTTTTCTTGTTATTGGAAATATTTTTTTCAGAAAAAACCATTCTTCCCCTTATGTCAAAAAGCTGAATTGTTTTAATAATATCGCTTTTCAAAGTAAAGAAAACATTTTCTAAAGCTGGATTGGGAAGCATAATAAGCGAATTTTCTAAAGAAAAATCTTCGGTCCCAACAATTTCCCCTCCTTTTATTTTGTAGATAGAACCGCCAATATCGATAATATAAAGCTCTTTGTTTACATCTTCCCCAAAAGAAACCCAGTTGCCAGAAAAATCACCGTGATCAATTAAATTTCCAGCGCTATCAACAGTTCCAATAAGTCCACTACAGTAATCGGCAAAAAAGTAAAACCCAGCAATATCTGTATATATAGAGCCTCTATAAACATAACCTCCTGAAATGGAACAACCATTTGCATGTGAGTATTCTGCGATGGGAAACGTTAATTCGGATTGCGGTGGACAGTCTTGGGTGTTGAAAGGTTGGGAACCCTCATAACAGCGCCACCCGTAATTTAGTCCAGCCTCGGAAACAGAGGCGCGGTTTATTTCTTCCCAGTTGCCTTGACCTACATCTGCAATCCAAAGATTATTTTCTGTAAAGTCAAAGGAAAATCGCCAAGGGTTTCTCAAGCCATAGGCCCAGATTTCCTCACGGGCATTCGGATTTCCAACAAAAGGATTGTCAGCGGGAATCCCATAATTATTTCCTCCCGAAGGATTGTCCACATCTATACGCAACAATTTTCCAAGCAATAAATTTATATTTTGGGCCCGATTTCCAGGATCGCCGCCACTTCCTCCATCACCGGAAGAAATATAAAGATAGCCATCGGGGCCAAAAGCTAAATTACCTCCATTGTGGTTTGAAAATGGTTGTGCATAACCTATAATGGGCAATTCGGAATTTACATCAGCCAAATCTGGATTGCCAGAATCCACAGAAAATCGCGAAACCTGTGTGTCACCGTTGGGTTTGGTGTAATTCACATAAAAATAGCCATTGTTGGCATAATCAGGGTGAAAGGCAAGCCCAAGAAGTCCACGCTCATTACCGCTTGAAATCAGCCCAGAAATGTTGATGAAGGGAACCACATTTACTGTTCCATCACCTTGGATTATTTTTATTCTACCTCCCTGTTCAACCACAAAAAGACGGTCGTCATTAACATGTTGCAAACTTAGGGGATCAGAAAAACCAGTTTTGAAAAGTTCTATCTCAACATCTTGTGCAAGAATGAAGGCAGATACAAAAAGCAATAGTAATGTAGGGAGTAATTTTTTCATAGCGAGTGTTTTAGGGAAAGTACTAAAATAGGAAAATCAGCCGAATTTATACGTTAAAGTCTTGTTGCAATTTGCTCACAGGCTTCTTCAAGCATTTTAAAAACATTTTCGAATCCGGAGTCGCCCCCAAAGTATGGATCGGGAACGTCTACGTTTTCGCCCGGAAAAATTTCATCGAGAATTAGTCTTACTTTTTCTTTGTGTGAATCGGTTTGCGCCAAATCCAAAACATTCTCTTTGTTAGAATTATCCATCACATAAATAATATCAAAATCATCAAAATCCTTTATGCTGAACTGTCTTCCGCGTTGCTGAGTAATGTCTATGTTATATTTTTTTCCAACGGCAATGCTTCGTTTGTCGGGTTCGTCGCCCACGTGCCAATGACCAGTTCCGGCGGAATCAACAAAAACTTTTGAAGCGTCAATCTTGGATTTTAAAATACCTTCTGCCAAAGGAGAGCGGCAAATATTGCCAAGGCAGACCATAAGAATTTTGTGTTTTTCCAAAACTGGTTTCAGTTAGTTTAGAAGTTTATGGGTTTAAAAGTTTAGCACAATAAAAAAGATCTATTTACTTTAATCTGCTACTAAACACTGCAAACTAAGTTATAGCGTCAACTTTTTGTTAAGGTCTTCAACATACTTGCGGAATTGCTTGTCGGTAGTTGAAAGATTATCAACCGTTTTGCAAGCGTGAAGTACGGTTGCGTGATCGCGCTGCCCAATTTGCGAACCGATGGAAGCAAGAGAAGCTTTGGTAAATTTCTTCGCGAAAAACATAGCTAATTGACGTGCCTGCACAATGTGCCTTTTTCGGGTTTTTGACTGCAATGTGTCCACATCCATTTGGAAGTAATCGCTCACCACTTTTTGAATATAATCTATGGAAACTTCGCGTTTGGTGTGTTTCACATAGTTGTCAACAATCTTGCGGGCTAGTTCAATCGTGATTTCTTTTCTATTAAAAGATGAATGTGCAATAAGCGAAATAATAGCACCTTCAAGTTCACGAATATTTGTTTTGATGTTGTTAGCCAAAAATTCTACTATATCGTCCGGCATTTCCACACCATCGCGATAGAGTTTGTTTTTGATGATTGCAACACGGGTATCGTAATCTGGGTGGTTCAATTCTGCGGAAAGCCCCCATTTAAAACGGGAAAGCAAACGCTGTTCAATGTCAATCATATCTACCGGAGCTTTGTCGCTTGTTAAAATTACCTGCTTGCCGTTTTGGTGTAAATGATTGAAAATATGGAAGAAAACATCCTGCGTTCCAGCTTTGCCGGAAAGTAGTTGAATGTCATCAACAATTAGCACGTCTATAATTTGATAGAAGTGGATAAAGTCGTTACGGTTGTTCTTTTTTACCGATTCAATGTATTGCTGCGTAAACTTTTCCGCAGAAATATACAGCACGGTTTTTTCGGGATATTTGTCTTTTATGTCAACACCGATTGCGTGGCCCAAATGCGTTTTTCCCAAACCAACACCGCCAAAAATAAGTAAAGGATTGAATGAAGTTCCACCGGGTTTGTTGGCTACAGCTAAACCAGCCGAACGAGCCAAACGGTTTGATTCGCCTTCCAAGAAATTTTCAAAATTATAATTCGGGTTTAGTTGCGATTCAATCTTTACGTTCCGAATACCGGGAATCACAAAAGGGTTTTTAAGTTCCGGGCTTTTGTTCTTCAATGGAACGTCAACTTCCTGTGATTGCAGGTTGCTTCGGTTGGCACTTGGTATTTTTTCTGTGAAAGGTTGTTTGTTGCCGTAGGTATTTTCCATCCTTATGATGTACACTAATTTGGCATTTGTTCCCAACTCTTTTGTAAGAGCAACTTTCAAAATTTTAACGTAATGTTCCTCAAGCCATTCATAAAAAAACTTGCTTGGAACCTGGATGCTAAGAGCGTTGTCAGTTAACTTTACCGCTTTAATAGGCTCGAACCAAGTTTTGTATGCTTGCGAAGTAATATTATCTTCGATGAAGGCCAAACAATTGTTCCAAACCGATTCCGCAGTTTTGCTCATAGTTAAAATTTGTCTTTTGTTTTTTAAAAGGTGTGGCCAAAAAATAGTGGATGGAGTGTTTCCGAGCTATTTCCTAACAATGCAAATATGTGAACAAAAAAGTTATAAAAAAAACTACATTAGGGTTGAATTTTCAGTTTTTTTTTCTCATACTTCCCTTTCGATAAAACTACAAAAAAACTTTCTTTAATTAACAAAAAATTTTGAAGAATACACTTACACAGATTAGAGTACGCTACGGCGAAACGGATCAAATGGGAGTAGTTTATTACGGTAACTATGCCCAGTACCTCGAACAGGGACGTACAGAATGGCTCCGCGAACTTGGTTTTTCGTATAAATGGATGGAAGCTAACAATGTTCATCTTCCGGTCGTGCATTTGAGCATTGATTATAAGCAGCCAGCATTTTATGATGATTTGCTGACGATAAAGACATCTTTGAAGCAAATGCCCTCAGTAAAAATTGAGTTTCAGTATGAAATTTATAATGAGTCCAAACAACTTTTGGTCACTGCGACCACTGTTTTGGTTTTTGTGAACAGCACTACCAAAAAGTTGATGAAGGCACCAGATTATTTAATTGAAAAATTGAACGAGTCCCCCTAGCCCCCAAAGGGGGTCAAAGTTTTCGCCCCCTTTGGGGGATCGAGGGGGACTGAATTTTCACTTTATAAGTATTCTCAAACAACTCAAAAACTCGATCAGCTTCATTTTTGCGTACTGAAATTTCAAACTCACAATTCAGTTCCATTTTTTGATTGATTACTGAAATATCCTCATCCTTAATTATACGCATAACGGTATTCATTTCTGGGTATTCAAATTTTAAAAGAAAAGTTTCATCAATGGTCCTTTCAACAATATTGCACGTTTCCAAAGCCATTTGTGCCGCGGTTTTATAGGCCTGAATTAAGCCACCCACCCCAAGTTTTGTCCCGCCAAAATAGCGGACAATTACTACTAAAACATTCGTTACATCAAAAGATTGAAGTTGTCCATAAATAGGCATTCCAGCACTGTTTGAAGGTTCTCCGTCATCATTGGCGCGGTAGTGCTCGTAGCTTTTTCCAAGCTGCCAAGCGTAGCAAAAATGGCGAGCGCTGTGATGTTTTTTTTTGAGACTTTCGATGTGTTCCTTCACATCCTCTTCCGAAGAAACCGGAAAGGCATAACCGAAGAATTTGCTTCCTTTTTCTTTAAAAAGAGCTTCTGCCGAAGGCTTTAAAATGGTTTTATAGGTGTCTTTTTCCATTACCATTCTGCTAATGCTATCAATAAAATGCCAAGGATGGCCAACCCAATTCCAATCCAGTTTTTAGGCAATAATTTTTCTTTAAAAAGTAAAATACCCAGTAGGGTTGAAAACATTACGATAGCTACATTGTTAACCGTGAAAATTCCCGAACTATCCAATATATCGCTTCGCAGTGCCTTTACCAAAAAATAGATTGAAAAGTAATTTGGAATACCAAGGGCAATTCCGCCCAAAACATTTCTAAACTGAAATTGAAACTTTCCTTGTACGGCGTGAACACTTAAAAGGAGCGCGCCCAAAATTGCTGCAGAAGCAAAAATTGTGGCAGAGAAAATGGGAATATCGTTTTTGGCAACATACTCGCCCTCTAGATATTTTATGGAAGTGTCAATGATTCCGCTTCCCAAAAAAACCAAAACAGGAAAGATGAAATTGGATGCTTTTATCTTCAAACCATCTTTTGTTTTGATTGAAGCGAGATAAACAGCTGCCAACGCTAATAAAATTCCAAAAAATTTAAAAACACCAAGGCTCTCCTTATAGTAGATTAAACCGAAAACCACCGGAATCACTACGCTCATTTTTGTAGCCACAGAAACTACCGAAAGCCCACTGCGCTGTGTTGTTAAAGCCATCAAGTTGAAAACGATTATAAATAATACACCCAGCCCCAAAGCAAAAGGAAACCAAGAATGTTGTGCAATCTCAGCAATATTTATTGAACTCTCCTGAAAAAGCAATCCGCAGCAACACGCCACTAAATAATTAACAACAATTGCATGCAAGGTGTTGATTTTGAACTTTGAAAATAACTTGAAAGCCACAAAAATCATTGTGGACGAAAGTATGCTGAGCGTCAGTGCTATCAATGATTTGTGTTTTTATAAGTTCGCAATGTATCTTCTTTTATTTTTTCTTCGGATATCAAAACTCCTTTAAAAGTTGGAGCTTTTATTCCCTCCCCAAAGGTTTTATTTCCTGAAAAAACCAATGCTTCATCCCAAAGATTAGCATCAATAAATGATTGAAGGGTTTTCGCACCACCTTCAATTATAACGGACTGTATATTTCTTTGGAAAAGTACTTCGCAGATTTGCTTTGGAATTTCTTCTGAAAAAAGAATCTTTTCGAAGTCTACATTCTCCGAAGTCTTTGTTTCCTTTTCATTAATAGCAATGGTTTTTGAACTTGCATCAAAAACTGATAAATCCTTTGGAATTTTTAAATTTCTGTCAACAACAATCCGCACAGGATTTTCCCCCGTCCAATTCCGAACGGTGAGCGACGGATTATCTTGCAAAACCGTATTGGTTCCAACCAAAATAGACTGTTCCTCTCCCCTCATCTTATGGACTAATTGACGCGAAAATTCATTTGTGATCCAAACTGGTTTGGTTTCTTTTCGGGTTTCACTTTTTGGCGAAATAAAACCGTCCGCAGTCTCTGCCCATTTCAGAAAGATATACGGTCGCTTTTTTTGGTGAAAGGTGAAAAACCGTTTGTTCAATTCGTCACAATCGTTTTCCAAAACCCCAACTATCAATTCGCAGCCAGTCTCCATCAATTTTTTAATGCCCCGTCCCGCTACTTTTGGGTTTGGATCCAAACTGCCAACAATCACTTTTTTTATGCCGCTTTCTATAATCAAATCGACGCAGGGTGGCGTTTTCCCAAAATGGCTGCACGGTTCCAAACTCACATAAATAGTTGCCTCTTTCAACAATTCTTGGTTTTCAACACTTCTTATTGCATTCACTTCGGCGTGAGGCTGTCCTGCTTTGTAATGCCAACCTTCGCCAATAATCTCACCATTGTGAACAATTACGCTACCTACCAACGGGTTTGGATAGGTAGTTCCCAGCCCGTTTTTGGCCCGTTGAATGCAGCGCGACATATATTTTTCGTGTATCTTCACAGCGTAAAAATACAAGGATTTAATTAGAATGAACACACCCATAATCCGTCTTATTGAAAAGAAAGACAATCCCCAAATTGCCAAAGTAATACGCAGCGTTCTGGAAGACTTCAACGTGCCAAAAGTAGGTACAGCTTATGCCGATACTGCTTTGGATTGTATGTTTGAAACCTATCAAAAACCGAAT
>JBBQUI010000072.1:0-12997 GCA_038212575.1 Flavobacteriales bacterium | reverse complement strand
TGTATAAAGTTGGGCAGCAAGGGTCTTGTTGTGGGCCAAGACAAGCGTAGGCTTTTGAACTTGCTCCACTACATTGGCCACCGTGAATGTTTTTCCAGAACCGGTTACACCCAAAAGGGTTTGGTATTTTTCATCGGAATTAAGTCCAGCAACCAATGCTTTTATGGCTTGCGGTTGGTCTCCTGTAGGTTGAAATTCTGAGGCTATTTTGAAATTCATGGATTCTTTTTCATTGCTTCACAAAAGTACTAAAATAGTAGTGAGTAGTTAGTCGTGAGACGTGAGAAGTTTTGGGTGTTCCTCCTTCGCTAATGCTTCCCCAAGGCTTTGGAGGGCTAGACCACGAATGCACGAATTATTTTTTTGGGAAGGGTTGTTTGGCGGAGAAGGTTGCGGGCACACGTTACAAATGTGATCTAGAGAGTGTCGTTATTTTTTTCAGGCGGATATAGGATTCACTTGTATTTGTCCTCCGATTGCTTTTAATACTTTCATTATTGTAGCAAATTGAGGTTTTGATCCTTCCGACAATGCTTTGTACAAACTCGGTCTGCTCAATCCTGTTTCTTCCGAGATTTTTGTCATTCCTATCGCTTTTGCAATATGTCCAATTGCATTAATTACGTCTGCGTTATCTCCTTCCTCTAAAACAGTATTGAGATACTCAGCAATCATTTCTTTACTGTCCAAATAATCCGCTATGTCAAATTTTGAAGTTCTCATTTTTTTCTATTTGTTTAATTTTTTCCAGATTTCTTTCGCTTTCTCAATGTCCTTTCGTTGAGATGACTTATCTCCGCCAATCAGCAAAACAATTATTTTTCCGTCTTTATCTTTGAAGTACACTCGATATCCTTTCGCAAAATTCACTCTCATTTCAATAATTCCGTCACCTACAGGTTTGCAGTCTCCAAAATGTCCTTGGTTTTCTATTTTCTGAATTCTAAATAAAATTTTTGCTTTGGCCTTCAAGTCTTTCAATTTTCTTAGCCATTTGTCAAATTCGATTGTTTTCTCAATAAAATACATAAGCACTGTATCTACTTGGATACAAATATATTCTATTTTTTTAAAGTTATTGTAATCAAATTTAAGTTTTCGGCGAATAGGCAACGAATGAACGAATTATTTTTTTTTGCAGTTGGTTGTGGGATAAAACTACTTTGGCGGAAGACACGGGCGGGACGCCCGCGCTAGCCTGGGGAATCCTTTTTAAGGAATCAAAATCTTGCCTATCTTCTGCCCAGAACAAAAAACAAAGCCGCTCAAAGCGGCTTATATGAGTTCGGGTTTTATGAAATTATGGGGTTGTGCAACGGTTACCGGTGTTATGTGCCGTATTTATTCCCGAACCAAATAAATTCTGACATTACTATTTGTTCTAACAGGAACTCCATTTATCGAACCTGGTCTCCATTTCGGATAATCTTTTATTAAATATTCTTTAGCCATTTTAAAAAGTTCGTCTTTGTATTTTTCATTACTTTTTAAATGAGCAACCCAACTATTTATATAAACATTAGATATTAAACTATCTGTTTCAACTATAAACCCGACATCAAAAAATGGCCAACCACCAAAATCAGATTTATCCTCTTCAATTGGTATATCAGTAATATTCAAAGACGGAATGTCTTCTCGATTACTTCTATCAGCGATTACTGGTCGTTCATCACAATCGCCATAATAAACCGCAACATTGTTTTTTATAGCATTATTCAAAAATATACTATCTGCTTTAGTGTGCATATTTTTCTTGAAATCTTTTCCATATTTTTCAATGAGCATTTTATCCATATATGCTCCATAACAACCTTGAGTTTGACCTTCCATTTGAACGCAACCGATTAAATCCAAATCATACTTTAAGCCTTTATCCTTGCAAAGTTTTTTCAATTCTTCCTCGTATCTTTTATGTCCGAAAAGAAACCCAACTGCTTGAGTAAAGACTATTCCATTTTCTTCAATATCGGATTTTGCTTTATTAATATCAGAAATACATAATTTGTCTGATGGTTCTGGATTTGCTACATATGAAATTGGATTAAAAATTGGTTCGCCTTGTATTTTATTCAAATCCTCCTTTTCTAAATTCGTTTCTTTCTTTTGATTAGAACACGAACATAAAATAGTTAGAATAATTAATAAGCGAAATTTTTTTTTCATATGGCACATAACATGTGGATAAATACCATTATAGTATTTATTCCCATTATATAGTCTACTCCAAATATACCAAAATTGCCAAAAGCTGTGCAAAACTTTCTTTTACCGCCAACTACACTAAAGACTTAAGCTGACAATATCGTTTTAAAATGCTCAATCTGCCGTCTGTGCCGCAAAATGTGCACAATGGCGTGTTCCATTAATTGTTCAATATCATACTCTTGCCCCCAGCGGGTGTGCATTTTTTTATCGGTCTCAAATACTTCCAGTTCATCATCAAAGATTTGGGCAAAAGTTTCGTCGGTATATTTTAGCACCGCGTCCAAATCATTGCAATATTCCTGCGCGGTTTCGCGATGGGTTCGGAGCGGTCTTTGGGCGCTTGGGTCTTTCAGGTTACAAATGTACACACAATAGGAATAGCCGGATGCCACCACGTGGGCAAGGATGGTCTTTATGGATCTGCAATCTGGATTGTCTGTTAACGGATCTACTATTTGTGCCAATTGGGCATTTGGAAGATTGCCAATTACGGATTGGAGTTCGCGTACCGCTCTGTGGTACTCATCCACTAGGGCGTTCACGGCGTTTTGTTTTTTCATCTTTGGAAAATTGGCGGTTTATTGACTGCAAAGTAATTTTTTAAAATCACAATGGGGAAAAAATAACTCATTCCTCACGCCTCTGGATCTCTTCTAAAAACCTCGACCAAATTGAATATCAAGATGCAGAAAAACACCCAGATTGCCCCAGCAATATATCCGCCAGCAATGTCAGAAGGAAAATGGACGCCTAAGTAAATACGGCTAATGCCAATGCTCAGGATAATGAATAGCAAAAGAATAATAGTACTATACTTGAGCCAACTGTTCATTTTAAAGGTGTAAAAAAGATAGATCAAAAATCCATAAAAAGCCATGGCGCTCATAGCATGACCGCTGGGATAACTTAGCGTTTCCACCGAAACCAGATGCTCAATACCCGGTCTTGCACGATCTATAAAGCGTTTTAGCATAATATTTGAAATGGAAGCCAAAAGCAACACCAGTACAGTTTGGGCAATGGAGCGCCAGTGCTTAAAAAACACCAAGGAAACGATGAGCGCGAGAATGAGCACGATGAGATACCCATAAAAATCTCCAACGTTGGTCATAAAAATAAAGTACTGCGTGAGTGGTGGACTTCGGTGGGCAACAATAAAGTCAGTAATCTGCTGGTCATACGGAACATGCATATCTTCTTTTAGCGTCTCCGTGAGTTCTATAAAAAGATTTAGCCCGCCAACAACTACAATAAACGCCACTATAATGATAATAATGTAGGGCAGTTTTGGATTGTCCTTATGAAAGATGCGCCACAGAAAATTCCTGAAATTCTTTATAAACGCGAATAGGGTTTGTCTCATTTTAAAAGGCAAAGTTTAAAGATAACAACATTTTAAGGATTTGGCACTTCCACAGGCTCAGTGTGACAGATTAGGGATTTAAGTTTCAGATTTTATACTTCTCTAAACTGGGTTGACCATTAATAAAAAAAGACCCCAAATTGGAGTCTTCTTTTTGAATTAATATATATTAAAATTAAAGCGCTTTAGCTCCTGCAGTAGCTACGGCATGATCGTTTTCAACAACGCTGCCGCTCACACCCACTGCGCCAATAATATCGCCTTTTTTGTTTTTAAGCGGTACACCTCCCGGAAAGGAAATGAGTCCACCGTTGGAATGTTCAATATTGAATAAAGGTTCGCCGGGTTGTGAAAGCTTGCCTATTTCGCCTGTGGGCATATCAAAAAACCGTGCTGTTTTGGCTTTTTTCAGCGCGATATCTGCTGAGCCCAACCACGCACCGTCCATACGGACAAAAGCTACTTGGTTTGCTCCGCCATCTACTACGCAGATGTTCATTTTGGCATCAATTTCTGCTGCTTTTTTCTTTGCTGCGGCTATTATTTTTTCCGCTTGTTCCAATGTTACATTCATATTGTTTATTGTTTATTGCTATTTATTATTGCTCAAAGCATACAGTCTATTTAGCTGAAAGTATTTCAATCTTTTGGATTTGTGGGGCTTCGGAAAGGAGTCTATCAGCATTTTCCATCAATGCTTTTGCTATATCACCATTAAGGTGTGCCTCGCGGCCTTCTTCGTTTTCAAAGGTGTCAAAAATTCCAAAGGTGCTGCTGTCTATTTTAAAACTGTACCACGTAAGGGTTTTGTTCTCTTGACGGGCCATATCTATAGCTCCTTTTATAAAAGATTCCACTTCAGATTCCTTTCCAGATTTGGCTTTAAGGGAGACCAATAATCCTAACTTTTTCATCGCTTAATTTTTTTAGGGTTCATAATTCCTAAAGATAAATAGCACGAATTTAAAAGTCGTGAAGATTGTGTTAAGCTTGTTTGTAGGAATCAGGGATTAGGAATTAGGGATTAGAGGGCTGTCAAAATTTTAGCTAATCGCTAATTCCTATTCGCTATTCGCTATTCGCTATTTTATCATTTTTTGACTCAATCCATTTGCTCAAATATTTAGAGCTTTGCAAACTGTGGTGATGAAGAATTTGCCCAATGAAATTTTCTTGGCGGTGCTTTTCAAGATTTGCAGAAAGTTTTCGGATTTGTTTTTTAAAATCTTCGGAAAAAATATCTCTTTGAAAACGATTTTTAATAATGTTGAAACCATTTTGCTGTGCTTCGTTCCAAAGTTTTTCATCGGAAAATAATTTTACCGAAGTATTAATAAAATCTTCTGTTGAAGTAGTGATACTTCCGCCAAATGAAAGTTTTCCGTACATTCCTTCTACTCCCACATCTGTTGTTACCGAAGGCAACCCGAAACGCATTGCGTCAAAAAGCTTGCCTTTCAAACCTGCGCCAAAACGAAGTGGAGCAAGTTGTACGCGATATTTTTTCATCACAATTTCCACATCCTCTGCCCAACCTTTTATGATAAAACCTTCCTTTATATTATTAAGTTGAAGAATTTTTTGTGGGGCATAAGCTCCATAAATATGAATTTCAGCCTTTGGAAGTTGTTTCTTTATTTCGGGCCAAATTTCCTTTAGTTGCAAAACAGAATCTACATTTGGTGCATGCAGAAGATTGCCGATAGCGAGAAAGTTTTGGCGTTTTTCAAATGAAGGAGTTGTTGCTTCTTGTGCCCCAGCTAAAGCTACAGGCCACACTCGGTCTGAAATAGTTTCAACCAAAAAAGGCAAATAATAGAGTATTTCAGTAGAAATTCTAAACGTATTTTGAAGCAGTTCCATCTCATATTCTGAAATAATAAGTGAAAGATCGCAACGCAAAATGCTCGCCAATTCACGTTTGGCAGTTTCCGAAAAAAGATTTGATTCAGAAATAGACTGACCTTTTTTTATTGCTTCTTCCCTAGCCTTTCTCAGAAAATGTAAATCTTCTGTATCGAGGATTTTTAAGGCATTCGGGCAACTTTCAGTAATGCGCCAACCGAATTGCTCTTCGGTGATGTAGCGGTCAAAAATTACGACTTCGGGATTTAGTTCTTTTATGAAATGATCAAAAGAGGCATCATTCAACTTTACTTTTTTTACTGAAATGTTTTGCGCTTCAAGATTGGCGGATTTTTCAGAAATGACCGCTGTGCTGGCGAAGGTGATTTGGTGATTTTCTTCAGTAAACAATTCAATCAACTGCATCATCCTGCTTCCAGCTGCCGTGGTGCTGGGTTCTGGGTAGGTGTGACCGATGATGAGAAGATTTTTCAATTGAAGTTTTTTTCAAAGATACAGTTTTGACCTACGTGCAATAGCTCATTACAAATCCTCAATAGAAATGGACGCAGTTACAATAGAACTTTTCTCTCCTTCAACCATCGTCCAAGCTGCATAAAGGGTATTTCCCGCAACTTCCAACTGCGGAAAACCGCTTGCACGCTCATAACTTGTTTTTGAAATAGAAACAGGAAAACCTGTAGAGCCATCTGCGGAAACGCGCATTGCCTGTATTAGGGTTTCTTCGCCTATATTTTCCATCCAACTTACAATAGCAGTATTTTCTGAAGTCATTACAACATCAACCCTACCCAAAGTTTGGTTCTTATTTACTTGAATAGGTGCTCCAAAAGATTTGCCTTTATCGCTTGAAAAAGAAAGCTGAACTTTGGGGTTTTCATTCGCAGCGGTAAACCATGCAACTACCACATTATTTTTATAGGAAGCTATTGAAGGACCGTTTACAGGGCAGCCGGAAATCTTCCAATTATCATTATAAACGGGCTGCGAAGCCGAAAATGAATCTTCAAAAAGTCCGATACGGGCTATATCTCTTATTTCGGTATCTGTTCTGTTTCTATAAACAAGCACTGGTGCATCCTCTATGGAAACCATTGCTGTTTGGCAGCAATCACAAACACGATTATCCAGTTCTACGTCAGGTTGCATCGTGCCATCTGCATGAACCAATCTTCCGCGAAGCGACATTGCTCCCGTACTGTGATTATCATGGTCGCCGGCTTCACCTCCGGTATTTCTTCCATCCAGCCAGATTGCATAAAAGGAAGATTTATCAATCGGAACTACTGAAACAAAGCCATGTTCGCTGGCTGTTCCGTCATTATGTAAAAGAATATCCTTTTTCCAAGTCTGTGTTTCCGTCGAAAAAAGATTGATTTTTGCATCGTAAGTATATTTACCATTAGCTGACTTTTGAAGATGACTAATTAAAATATTCCCATTGTTTTCTGCGATAACGGGAAAATCTGCCCAATTGATAAACCAATCAGTTCCAGAATTTACTTCAATAGGTTCTGTCCATTTTCCATCTTTAAGTGTGGAAAAATATAATGTAGAAATTGAATCTTTCTTTTCAACCCAAGACATAAAAAGTTGATTAGTTGTTCCAAAAAGTCTCGGTAATGCACTCTTGCCAGAAGTTGGATTTTCCAATAAAGCAACGGTTTTTGTAGGTGCATCAATTTCGGAATGGGTTGCATATTTCTGTTTTGTTTCAGTTTTACATGAAACAAGTATAGTTGCGCCTAGAAAAAGGATTATGATTAGTTTTAAAAACCTCATCAGCTAAATATTTATTCAACTAGCAATATAGTATAAAGATTAATCCTTTTACTGTGCTCAGGGTAACAATCAAACAACTTCCGCATAAAGATCAACCCTTCTACTGCGCTCAGGGGGACAATTAAAGGACTTCAGCATATAAATCAAAATCTTCGGCAGCCGTAATTTTTACATTGAAAAATTCACCGGTGCGCAGATAGTCATCTTCAGCATTAATTAATACTTCGTTGTCAACATCTGGGCTGTCAAATTCAGTTCGGCCCACAAAATAGCTACCTTCCTTTCTGTCAATCACTACTCGGAATTCCTTTCCTATTTTTAGCTGGTTCAATTCCCAAGAAATCTGGGATTGTATTTCCATAATTTCGTTTGCACGATCCATTTTTACATCTTCCGGCACATCGTCTTCCAAATTATAAGCGTGTGTGTTTTCTTCGTGACTGTATGTGAAACAACCCAAACGTTCAAAACGCATATCTTTTACCCATTGTTTCAGGGTTTGGAAATCTTCTTCGGTTTCTCCGGGATAACCAACAATCAAAGTTGTGCGAATTGCCATTTCGGGAACTGCAGCTCTGAATTCTTCCAATAATTTTGTGGTCTTCGCTTTGGTGGTTCCGCGGCGCATGGATTTCAAAATTGGGTCGGCAATGTGTTGCAGCGGAATATCAATATAATTACAGATTTTCGGCTCGTTGCGCATTACTTCCAAAACGTCCATCGGGAAACCGGTTGGGAACGCATAATGCAAACGAATCCACTCAATACCTTCCACTTTTACAAGCTTTTGAAGCAACTCAGCAAGATTTCTCTTTTTGTATAAATCCAGTCCGTAATAAGTTAAATCCTGTGCAATAAGTATAAGTTCTTTGACGCCTTTTGCCGCAAGCTTTTCGGCTTCAATAACCAAATCTTCCATTGGAGTGCTTCTGTGTTTTCCGCGCATAATTGGAATAGCACAGAATGAACACGGACGGTCGCAACCTTCAGCTATTTTGAAATAGGCGTAGTTTTTAGGAGTAGTTGTAACACGTTCCCCAATCAATTCGTGTTTGTAATCGGCGCCCAACGCTTTCAGCAAGCCGGGAAGTTCAGTGGTCCCGAAATATTCATCAACATTTGGTATTTCTTTTTGAAGATCTGGTTTATATCTTTCCGAAAGACAGCCGGTAACAAAAACCTTGTCCACCAAGCCTTCTTCCTTTTTCTGAACATATTCAAGAATGGTGTTGATGCTTTCTTCCTTCGCATTCGCAATAAAACCACAAGTGTTTATCACCACAATATTGCCTTCCTCCTCATGGACCACTTCTTTATTGTTGGCGCGCAATTGGCCCATCAGCACTTCACTGTCATACACATTTTTGGAGCAACCGAGGGTTACAACGTTTATCTTGTTCTTCTTTAAGGTTTTGGTACGCATTGTTGATTTTAGATTTACGATTGCCGATTTACGAGCTTTGAACTTTGAACTTTTAAAAGTGTGCAAAGATACCACGAAAAAACTGAAACAAATCATAAAACTAGCTACTGTATATTGGGCCACAAATACTGGCTTTCTGCCAACTGTAACTGAATACTGCCAACTTTTTTAAGTAACTTTACACTTCTTAAAAATTCAATATTTTATACTGATGAAAAAAATAACTTTCCTGCTAGCCTTTCTTTGCGCTAGCTTTTTGTTCGCCCAAAAAACAATGACACCTGAGCTTTTATGGCAGGTTAAAAAAGTAAGCCCTATGGGAATTTCCCAAGATGGAAAAGAACTATTTTACAAGGTTTCCATTCCAAATATGGAAGAAAACAAGTTCGACTCCAAGTATTACAAAATGCCCATTACAGGCGGAAACTTCACTGAAATTTCAAAAGACGAAGCAAAAGTGACTGACAAAAATCTTTCGCCCAACGGACAGTTTCTTTTGATGAACAAAGCCGTTCACGTGAAAGATGTTGCGGGAAAAGACATTTACAAAGATTTACCAAAAAGTGACGCTTACGTTTACACCACTTTAGATTACAGACATTGGGACAAGTATAACGACGGTAGTTACAACCACGTTTTTTACAAAGACACCAAAACCGGCGCTGAAACTGATATTACTCCGGGGCAACCGTATTACACGCCACAAGCTCCTTTTGGTGGTGATGAGGATTATGTTTGGGGTCCAAAAGGTGAAAATATTTATTACGTAAGTAAAAAGACTGCTGGGACAGATTATGCCACAAGCACCAATACAGACATTTACAAATACAATCTTTCCGACAAACAAACTGAAAATATAACTGAAGAAAACAAAGGATACGACACACAACCAGCGTTTTCAAAAGAAGGTTCTTTGGCTTGGTTGCAAATGAAAACTCCAGGCTACGAAGCTGATAAAAACGATATTATTGTACTTCAGGATGGTGTTAAACAGAATCTTACTTCTCAGTGGGACGGAACCGTAAACGGATTTATATGGGCAAGCAATAGCAAAGTCATTTATTTCACAGCTCCGGTTGATGGAACCATTCAGATTTTCAAAGTGGACCATCCCGGAAAAACAAGAAAAATGGCTGTTGTTGAGCAACTTTCAAAAGGGCAATTTGACGTTACGGGTATTGTTGCCGAAAATAACGGTCAACTAATTGTTACACGTACTGATATGAACCACGCTTCGGAGATTTTTTCTTTTGATTTGAAAAGCAAAACATTCAAACAACTTACGCAAGTAAATACAGAATTCTACGGAAAGCTGGATTTGCCAACGGTGGAAAAGAGGATGGTTACTACCAAAGACAACAAGCAAATGCTGGTTTGGGTTATTCTTCCTCCTAATTTCGATAAAAATAAAAAATATCCAACCTTGCTTTATGCACAGGGGGGACCGCAATCTGCTTTATCGCAATTTTATTCCACTCGTTGGAATTTCCAGTTGATGGCTTCGGAAGGTTACATTATAGTAGCACCAAACCGCCGCGGAATGCCCGGGCATGGTGTGGAATGGAATGCTGAAATAAGTGGCGATTGGGGCGGAAAAGCAATGCAGGATTATCTGGATGCTATTGATGATATTTCAAAGGAGCCTTATGTAGATAAAAATCGACTTGGCGCTATTGGAGCGAGTTTTGGAGGATATTCCGTGTTTTGGTTAGCAGGAAACCACGACGGCCGTTTTAAGACTTTTATTGCACACGATGGAGTTTTTGACACTCGCGCAATGTATGGAACCACGGAGGAATTATTCTTCGTAAACTACGATATGGGCGGCGCTTATTGGGAAAAAGATAATGCTACTGCGCAAAAATCTTTCAATGAATTCAACCCAATTACGTATGTTGATAAATGGGATACGCCAATTATGATTATTCAGGGCGGAAAAGATTACAGAGTGCCAATTGAACAAGGCTTAGGCGCTTTTCAGGCAGCACAACTAAAGGGAATAAAGAGCAAACTCCTTTATCTTCCGGAAGAAAACCATTGGGTGCTTCAACCACAGAATGCACTTGTTTGGCAGCGAGAGTTTTTTAGTTGGCTGAAAGAAACGCTTTAAAAAGCTTTAGGCAATAGGCAAAAAAAGGGAATTTTTGAATTAATAAACATTCGTGAATTTCCTTTTTTATTACCCATAAGGATTAAAACTATCGAAAAAATTTAAAAGACTAGTTTGGGAAAGGTGAAACAACAGAATTAATATTATATAAAAAATAACATGGCCTTTTTTATAATATTCCTTTTTGTAAAAGAAAATCCCCAAAAAGAGTAAACCCAAAAGAAATGGGATAAATGAAATGTATGGAAATGCCATGTATTTATACATTCCCAAAGGCATCAATGGATTTGGAACAGGTTTTATAAAATATTCAATTATTTTAAAAGTATGATATCCTGTTAGCCCCCCAATATAGGCTATCAGAACCAGTAAAAGATATTTAAAAAATTTACTCGGGTGCTTGGTTTCTTTATCTTCCATTTACTTAAAAAAAGAATCAACGAATTCAAATTTATTGAAGACTTGCAAGTCTTCCATCCCCTCACCTACGCCAATGTATTTCACAGGAATTTGGAATTGGTCGCTGATACCAATTACTACACCGCCCTTTGCAGTTCCGTCAAGCTTTGTAACGGCAAGTGAAGTAACTTCGGTTGCAGCGGTAAATTGTTTGGCTTGTTCAAAAGCATTTTGCCCCGTAGAGCCGTCCAAAACCAAAAGCACTTCGTGTGGGGCATCAGGAATTACCTTTTGCATAACGCGTTTTACTTTTGTAAGCTCGTTCATTAAATTCACTTTGTTGTGAAGTCGGCCAGCGGTGTCAATGATAACTACGTCAGCATTTTGGTTCACCGCGCTCTGCAACGTATCAAAAGCGACGCTGGCAGGATCACTGCCCATACTTTGCTTTACAATTTCAACATTTGTTCTATCTGCCCAAATCTGCAATTGGTCTATTGCTGCAGCACGGAAGGTATCAGCAGCCCCTAAAACCACTTTTTTACCAGCTTTTTTGAATTGATAGGCCATCTTTCCAATGGTTGTAGTTTTTCCAACTCCGTTTACACCGACCACCATAATTACATATGGTTTTTTGTTTTCTGGAATTTCAAACTCTGTGGCGTTTCCTGAATCAATTTCACTTAAAAGCCCTGCTATTTCCTCACGAAGAATTTTGTTGAGTTCATCAGTCCCCAAGTATTTATCTTTTGAAACGCGTTCCTCAATTCTATCGATTATTTTAAGTGTGGTATTTACTCCAACATCGCTAGAAACAAGAACTTCTTCAAGGTTATCCAAAACGTCATCGTCAACCTTGCTCTTTCCAGCAACAGCTTTGCTTAGCTTATCGAGGAAAGTAGTTTTGGATTTTTCAAGTCCTTTGTCAAGGGTTTCCTTTTTCTCTTTGGAAAATATTTTTTTAAAAAAACTCATTTTTCGGTTGTCGGTTATCTGTTATCAGTTGTCGGTTGTCCAACTTTATCAAAGTTTAATTTTTTCAGCTCCTTCCCCTTTTTCAGGGGAAGGTGGCCCCGACTTTTCGTCGGGGACGGAAGGGGTCAGCAAAAATACAAAAAGCCACCTTCGTAAAAAAGTGGCTTTTTCTCAATATTTTAAGCTGGTTATTTTTTGCTCAACCAGTCAGATACCATTTCTGGAGCCATAATAGACTCAGTAAATGTATATGCTCCTGTTTTTGGCGATTTAACCATTTTTATTGCTTTGGTTAAACGCTTTGAACCTGTTTGTAACGATGCTACTGATTTCTTTGCCATGACTTATATTATTTAATCTCTTTATGAACGGTCATTTTCTTAAGAATTGGGTTGAATTTCTTCAACTCCATTCTGTCCGGTGTGTTCTTTTTATTTTTGGTAGTGATGTAACGTGAAGTTCCTGGCTGGCCAGACTCCTTGTGCTCTGTGCACTCCAAAATTACTTGTACTCTATTTCCTTTTTTAGCCATTGTAACAGACTTTATTGATTATTGCAATTATTTTTTTAAAAAACCTTTTTCGCGAGCTTCTTTGATAACCGCAGAAATACCTTTTTTATTGATGTTTTTAATTGCCGAAGCAGAAACACGAAGAGTTACCCACTTATCTTCTTCAGGAATGTAGAAACGCTTCTTAAGCAAATTTACATCAAACTTACGTTTGGTTTTATTCATCGCGTGCGACACGTTATTTCCAACCATCGCTTTCTTTCCGGTAAGTTCACAAACTCTTGACATTTCCTTAACTTTTTTAAGTTATTTTAAAACAGGGTGCAAATTTAAGTAATTCTTTTGTGATGTACAACAAAA
>JBBQUI010000071.1:0-13720 GCA_038212575.1 Flavobacteriales bacterium | reverse complement strand
AATAAAGAATACGGAATAAAACAGAAACACTAAGCAAAACTAAGAACTAAGGTAAAAAACAACACTTTTCTTCATTAATTTTTGACATTATTATTTCTAGGCTTACGGATTGAGAAATTAGACCTGTAAGCTATTTTTTTTATACTTTTTTATAGAGAATATACAACTGGTATTACCTTGATGAATTGTGTTAAATAATGTTATTTTATCCTGCATATTTCAATTGTTTTGGTACATTTAATCAAATTATAATAATTGTTTTATGATGAAGTATCTAATTGTACTGTCTTTTCTATTCCTTAGCCTAACAAGTTGTAAAGACGATACAGAAAAAAACGAACGTTTAGCCGAAAAGGAACAGATTGCCTTAGAAAAAACCGCAGACTCCCTTACTATGGTCAATAGAAAAATGGATTCGCTAACAACAACCATTCAAGAAACAACCGATGAGATAGATGTTCTTTTGAATGATATTGACGATAAATAATATATACACTATGAAACTAAAATCATCCATATACGTACTCTTATTATTGCTATTTGTGATGCCTACGCACGCACAAAACAATGACAATAAAGAAAAAAATAAGAACAAAAAAGAGCTAGTTCAAAAAGATAAAAAGAATAAGTATCAAAAAGATTCAGATACATACAAGAAGGAAAAAGACCAAAAGGACGATGATGGCAATTATAAAAAAGATAAGGTTAATTCCAATAACGGTAATGGCAATGCTTATGGCAAAAACAAGAACGGCTTGGAAGGTAGAGAATTTGGGCAAGAAAGAGCTAGGCAGGCCAGACTACAAAACCAGAAACGTAAGCTAAAACTTAAAGAGACGGTAGTAATTATAGAAAGAAGATTACCAACGTATAGAGAACGCCTTCAAAACGCCATAATCTTATTGGAACAACAAAAACCTACATTAGCAGTGGATGTTTATGAAGGCAAAAGAGTAAAATTAGTAACTGCTGAGCAAAAAATGACAGTTTTGGAAAAAACAATCCTGATTGCACAAACTATTTTATATTAATTTCTTCCACAAAATCTTGCCATATCATTTCACTACCACGATGGTAATCTTCTGGTTTTTTTCTAGAATCTATTTAACACTATTACAATAAGATACTAAAACTAGTAGCGGTCTAAAATTTAAAAAATTATTCAGACACATAAACAACCTCGCGCCAGAACTGTCGAGATATTAATTAAAAAATAATTTTCCAAGCGAAGCAGAGCTTCGAGGAATTAACATAGACAAGATTAAAAAAACAAAATGAAAAAAGACCATCCGGCCACGAAAGATATAAAAAATCAGTACGTCCCTACCGTTGAGTTTTATAGCCAGATAATAGATAGCTTACAGGATTATTCAATTTTTACCATTGATAACGATTTTAAAATAAACAGTTGGAGTTCTGGCTCAGCAAAAATATTTGGATATGAAACAGAAGAAGTTATTGGGAAACCTTTTGATATAATTTTTACGGAGGAAGATAAAAAAGAAGGCATTCCGAAAAAGGAAATTGACACCGCCACAAATGAAGGAAGAGCCGTAGATAACAGGTGGCACATTTGCAAAGACGGAGGCAAATTTTTTGCTTACGGTTTAGTTTTTCCACTTAAAAGAGAGGATGGAGAACTAATAGGGTATGTCAAAATCCTCCAGGATTTAACTGATAGAAGAAAGTCAGAAGAAGCCATAAAGAAATATATAAAAGAACTTGAAGAACTGAACACCCATAAAGAGAGTATCCTTGCCATACTTTCTCACGATTTAAGGGCTCCTTTAGCAATGATTATTCAAGGGGCTGATTACCTAAAATCTAATATTGAGAGATTAAAACCTGCCGTTGTGAAAGACCTACTTGTGCATCTTCATAAAGCATCAATTGATGAGTTAAATATGTTAGACTATTTGCTGGAATGGGCAAGAATCAAATACGCATCTGATGCGTTTACTCCGACAAAAATTGAGCTTTCTGAATATGTCAAAAAAGTTTTTGATGCATTAAAGGAGACCGCTTCTATAAATACAATAAACCTCCATCACGAAATTGAAGAAAATGCAAATGTTTTTGCTGATGGAAAAATGTTGCTGTCTGTACTCCAAAACATCGTTTCAAATGCAATAAAACATTCCCATAAAGGAGGAAAAATCACCGCTACAGCGAAAAAAAGTGAGGGTAAAATGATTGTGGAAATTAAGGACACCGGAGTTGGTATGTCCAAGGAAATACAGAGCAAACTTTTTACCCCGCAAATTTCTTCTCTTGCACTAGCAAGAGAAGAGAATAAAGGAGCAGGAATAGGATTGCTTTTAGTAAAAGGCTTCTTAGAAAAAAATGGCGGTGAAATATGGGTAGAAAGCATAGAGGGCGAGGGTTCATCTTTTTATTTTACATTACCTCTTGAAAAACCTGCTGCTAAAATAGAAAGCGGAGATACAATTGATTTTGATAAAAATGCTTAGCCCTTGCACGAAACAAATAGCAGACAGTCAAGTTTTCACTCAGGGACAATGACGAAAGACGGAAAAAAACACTGCTGCCAATAAGGGCTTGCCGAAAACTTTCTCAAAAACATCCTTCCGGAACAGTTGCCACGTGCGGCTGTTGGTGGATTGCAAGGGAAGTTCCTCATCGATGCCATAGCACCAGAACAAGAGAATGTCCAGACGCATCCCGCAATGGTCCACGGGCTTGCGGCGCTTGTAATATTCTCCAGATAGCCAATCCAAGCAGAACTTGAAGAAGACCACTGGGTCTATGCTCTTCTGTCCACTGCTGCCATAGAAATCCTGACCCGTTCTAAAATAAGGCTACATAATTATAAATAAGTATGTTATTCCGAAGTAATAAGGAATCTTTTTTTAGGTAAAATGGGTTGTTCCCAAAGATTCTTTGCTTCACTCAGAATGACACAGTGGGATCTGTCAACTTGAGCTTGTCGAAATGTGGAATAATTTGAATTCCATTGAGATTCTTCGACAGTCTAAGGATGACATTTGTCTATATAATATTATTTTTTAAAAGTCTTCATCAATCTATCTACTGCAAATTTTTGAGCATCTACCGCTTGATCCAGCACAGCAGACATCCCGAAGAATTCATGCGTTACCCCTTCATACATTTTTCTTTCCACATCTACTCCCGCAGCTTTTAATTTATCTGCCAGTACTTTTCCTTCATTTTCTAAAGGATCAATTTGAGCGTTAACAATGGTTATTGGAGGAAGACCCGAAAGATCGGCATCAATTAGGTTGATTAATGGGTAATCATTGGATTGCCAATCGGGAAGGTACATGTCAAAAAACCATTTCATAAATCCTTTGTTTAATGGTACTGCGTTGGCAAATTCTTCATAACTGGGAGATTGTATATCGCCATCTGCTATTGGATAAACTGAAACAATATGGACCGGCAATTTGACTCCTCGTTCTCTGGCCATAAGTGCAACCGCTACAGAAAGATTTCCACCAGCACTTTCACCCGCAGTGGCAATCATATTTGCGTCACCGCCAATTTCCGCAGCATTGTTTACCACCCATTTATAAACTTCAAAGGAGTCTTCGTGAGCAGCGGGAAACTTATTTTCTGGAGCTTGGCGGTAAGCTACAGATACCACAACCGCATTGGCTTTTTCTGCCAGTGCAATAGGAGACGATTCATAAGTATCTAAATCTGCAATTACCCAGCCTCCACCGTGATAGTAAACTATTACAGGAAGCACTTTATTACTGGCGTTTTTGGGTTTATAAATTCTTACCAAGACACCTTTTTCACTAACTGGAAGTATTTTATGGCTAATATCCACTTTGCTTTCCATGGGTTTTATACCGGTTTTATGAAGCAGGTCCATTACTGCATTTGCAGGTAATTTAATATTCCGGTATTGAAACCCAGTAGCACCGTCAAAAGGGGGATTTTTATAAGATTGAAACTGTTCAATTACAGCTAACATTTGTGGATCTATGTTTGGGGCCCAATCTGGCTGAGCTCCATTCGGCATAATTTTCATTGGATCGTTGGTTTCTACTTTTGGATTCATCTTTTTCATTTCTTTGTTTTTAGCTTCTTTTTTATCATCCTTATCCTGAGAATAGGAAGTCGGCCCTATTAACAATAAAACTAGTCCTGATGCAAATAAGATTTTTCTAATTCGATTTATGTTTAATTTAGAATTATTCATCCTTAAAAAGTTGTTGGTTATAATGTTGAATTCTAATTTAATTTATAAAATCAACACTTAACTGTTTTTGGGAGAACTATAACAAATTTCTACAATTTTATAATTTTTTATAAAATCAAACTTAAGCCGTGTTTAAATAATTGCTTATTTTGGTAATAGCCAAAGTTCTTTGATGTTGTGTTATACTTGATTTTCCTATGGAAAATCCACCCACACAAAAACGCTCTATTCTTATACATAAACTTTGGCAGCAACCTAAAAACTAACCTTACTATGACAAAAACAATTTTGATAACTTTAAATGCATTGTTGCATTTGTCTTGTGATTTTAAAATGAATAAGGAAGTTTCACAAAATGTGAATGCCGAATCCGAACTTTGGGAAGATCAAACGCAACTTCCCAACTAACATAAAAATTTCTGAAAACCAAGCAGTACGCAGAAAACCCAGTGGCTAAAAATGTAAAATAAAAATAAGGCGATTAGTTTCTCAATTGGAACTAATCGCTTGTTTGTTATGTCGTCAAATTTTGAAATTTCGCTATATTTGAAAAAAGATAAACATAGTAATATTAAAGTTCGGCTTGTGCTTAACCGAAAAGTACGTGCCTTTTTACTGCCCTACATTTCTTGTACTCGACAGTTGTAGCCAATTATAAAACTAAATATGAAAAATTTAGATTTTAGCCATTTAAGTGTAGTTTATGTAAACTGTACTTTGAAAAAATCACCAGCACATAGTCATACTGCATCCTTAATGGAAGTTTCCAAAGCAATTATGGGTAAGGAAAAAGTCAAGATTGATGAAATTCGTTTGATTGACCATCAGGTAGCTAGTGGAGTATATCCGGATATGACTGAATATGGATGGGAGGAAGACGAATGGCCTTCATTGTTCAAAAGAATTATTGAAGCGGATATACTTATTGTTGGAACACCTATTTGGCTCGGCGAAAAGTCTTCTGTAACTCAAAAATTAATAGAAAGACTATACGCTATGAGTACCAAAACTAATGA
Source organism: Flavobacteriales bacterium (assembly GCA_038212575.1). Taxonomy (GTDB): domain Bacteria; phylum Bacteroidota; class Bacteroidia; order Flavobacteriales; family Flavobacteriaceae; genus Aequorivita. The sequence continues at coordinate 8,515 of JBBQUI010000071.1, read as the reverse complement.
TAAGGATCAATACATTTTTTATGGTAAAGTAGGGGGATGTATTATTACGGGAAATGAGGACGGAGTAAAACATTGCGCGATGGGTATATTGTATGCTCTTCAACACGTAGGGTATTCAATTCCACCACAAGCGGATAGTGGGTGGATTGGAGAAGTTGGCCCAGGTCCAAGTTATGGAGACAAAGAATGGAAAGGTAATAAGTTAGATACTCCAACTGGCTTTCAAAGCGATTTTACCAATAGAAATACCACATTTATGACCTATAATTTACTCCACTTGGCCTCTATGTTTAAAGGAGCTAATGGTTATCCTAATTATGGGAATTCCCCAAAAGCATGGGATAATGGAGAACGCTGGGAATTTGAAAACCCAGAAAATTTATAAAAAACAAAACTGGCCACCCCCCCCCTGAGTATAAGCCATTGCTGGGTCTGTGTCCACTCCGAAAATCCTAGCAGATTTTCAACAGGAGTTTTGTAATTGCAAAAGTCTGTGCCGAACCCATGCAACTACTTATAGCCCAAACATTGTGTGCAAGCAAAAAAAATTGAAAATGGATAATTTTAATTGGAGTTCTTTTACTAAAAAAATCGCAATAGATTCTACTATTTTGGATTTATACAGCGCTTGGACTATTCCACAAGAAATTGAGAAATGGTTTTTGAGTAAAGCCTATTTTGAAAGGCCAAATGGAGAAGCAGTAAAAAGAAATGAAAGAATAAAACAAAATGACATTTATCAGTGGTCTTGGTTTTTGTTCGACATTACTGAAAAAGGAAAAATTATTGAAGCAAACGGACTCGACCTTTTAAAATTCACTTTTGCGGGCGATTGTATAGTAGAAATTAAACTAACTCAAAATACAGATAATGTAATAGTGGAATTAACGCAAAGCAATATTCCAACAGACAATCAATCAAAAAGAGGAATTAGAATTGGTTGCGACTCTGGCTGGTCTTTTTTTCTTGTAAACCTAAAATCCATTTACGAAGGCGGAATTGATTTACGAAACAAAAACGAAGACTTTAAAGGAATGGCGAACAACTAAAAATAAAGCCAGCACACAAAACGTTGAATAGTTCATTGCTGTTTCCAATTTGTTCACCACCAAGTACCGATATAAATATCTCATCATAGGGCAAACCGCTCTTTGCACTGGCAAAATACTGATTGCCAGTATTTACAACTTTCTTTTTTTATACCAAATATTTTTTTAACTCCCAGAAATTATATTAATTAGCCAAAAATTTATGTTAATTTTTTTGGCATTGATTTTGTTTAGCCCTAATTATAACCATTTTAATAATCAATTATGAAAACAACTACCCTACTGTTTGCCATTTTTATGTGCCTGAAAATGCACGCACAATACAATTACAATTTGGTCATTTTCACTGAAGACAATTCCAAGTTCACCCTCTTTCTTAACAATATTCAGCAACACGAGCTGCCGGAATCCAACGTTTTTGTTGGGAATTTGGATACCCCAATGTACAAGGCAAAAATCGTTTTTGAAGATGCCACCAAACCTTCCCTTGAAAAAACCATCTATTTTCCCGAACAACCTAGCGAGGCTACCTACCAAATCGTGGAGAAAAAAGGCAAGACGAAACTGGAAGGATTTTCCATGGTCCCACTTCCAGAGGTGTATGTTGAAAGGCCAAATCAAAAGGTCATCGTTTTTGCGGCCCAGCCCGTTTACACTGAAACCGTTACCACAAGAACAGTCAATTCCAACGGCGTAAATGGAAATGTGAACATGGACGTGAATGTTGGCGGTACTGGCATGAACGTGAACGTGAATATTAATGACTCGATGGGCTACAACGAAACCACCACTGTGGTAACCAACACCCACACCAGCACGGTGGACCATTATGTAATGCCCGGTTACAATGGGGCCATAGGTTGCCCTTGGCCTATGGAAGAAGCTGATTTCCGCGAAGCTAAAAAAACCATTTCCGCACAAAGCTGGGATGAAACCCGCCTAAGCCTTGCCAAGCAACTTGTTTCGGCCAACTGCCTGTTTGCCGACCAAGTCCGCGACCTCGTGAAGCTCATGGAATGGGAGGAAACAAAACTTGGTTTTGCAAAATATGCCTATGACTATACCTACGATACGGGGAATTATTTTAAGGTTTCACAAGCCTTTGAGTGGGAAGCTTCCACAGAGGAGTTGAACAAGTATATTTCAAGAAATTGATTTAAAACTTAAATCTTTAAAAACGTCCTCAAATTTTGCGGGCGTTTTTTTATTGATTTTTTGGAATCTTGTTAAGAACAAAGGTAAAAACAACACTATTCTTCATTAATTTTTTGATTCTATTCTTCGGACTTACTATTTTAATCTTTAATTTTGAGGAAATTAATAAAATATTACAGATGAAGTACGATCAAATTTCCAGCAAACTCTTTATAAAAAACCGCAAAAACTTTATGGCTCAAATGAAGCCGAAAAGCGTTGCGGTTTTCAACAGTAACGATATATACCCCATTGGCGCAGACAGCACGATGCCTTTTCAACAGGCACGCGATATTTTTTATCTAACCGGTGCGGATCAAGAGGAAACCAAATTGGTTCTTTTTCCGGATGCACCAAACAAAGAACACCGCGAAATGCTTTTTGTACGCGAAACCAACGACCACATTGCCGTTTGGGAGGGCGAAAAACTAACCAAGGAAAAAGGCACTGAGGTAAGCGGAATAAAATCGGTTTACTGGTTAAAGGAATTCGACAAGATTTTCTTTGAAGTAATGACGCAGGCCGAACGTATCTACTTCAACACAAACGAACATTACCGCCAAAGTGTGGAAACCGAGACACGTGAGGATCGTTTCATCAAGACAACCAAAGAAAAATTCCCTGCACACAGTTGGGAACGCAGCAACCCAATCTTACAACGCCTGCGTGCCGTGAAGGATCAAATTGAGCTCGATCTAATTCAATCAGCTTGCAATATTACCGAAAAAGGATTTAGAAGAATCTTAAATTTTGTAAAACCCGGTGTTTGGGAGTACGAGATTGAAGCCGAATTTATGCACGAGTTTTTAAGAAACCGTTCGCGTGGTTTTGCCTATACTCCCATTATAGGCAGTGGCAACAATGCAAACGTGCTTCACTATATCGTGAACAACCAGCAATGCAAAAAAGGCGAACTGATTCTTTTGGACGTTGGTGCTGAGTACGCAAACTATTCAAGCGATATGACAAGAACAATTCCCGTGAACGGAAAATTCACCAAGCGCCAGCGCGAAGTTTATGATGCCGTGAAACGCGTAAAAGACGACGCCACAAAAATGCTGGTTCCCGGAAATTACTGGAAAGAGTTCCACGAGGAAGTAGGTAAACTAATGACCAAGGAACTTTTGGGCCTAAAACTTTTGGACAAAGCAGATGTGAAAAACGAAGACCCAAATTGGCCCGCATATAAAAAATATTTTATGCACGGCACCAGCCACCACATTGGTCTCGACACACATGATTATGGAGTTCTTTGGGAAAAGATGGCAGAAAACATGGTTTTCACTGTTGAACCGGGAATCTATATTCCAAAAGAAGGTTTCGGAATCCGTTTGGAGGATGATGTTGTTATTCAGAAAAAAGGGGAACCCTTCAACTTGATGCGCAATATTCCTATTGAAGCGGAGGAGATCGAGGAGTTGATGAATAAATAGAATCAAGAACCAAGAAACAAGACTTTTAGACCTAACAGATATTGCTAAGAATTAAGCAATGTAACCTGTTAGGTCTTTTTCAAAAATATGATTTATCCTTACAAAAATATTCCAATCTATTATGAAACTTTCGGTAAAGGTTCGGCAATCGTCCTTTTGCATGGCTTTTTGGAAAGCTCCACTATGTGGAAACCTGTGATACCAAAATTGTCAAAAAACAATACTGTAGTTACAATTGATTTTCCCGGCCACGGAAAGAGCGATATAATTTCTGAAATTCACACGATGGAATTGATAGCTGAGGTTGTAGATGAAATATTGAAACATCTTCAAATTCCTTCAGCTACATTTATTGGCCACTCTATGGGTGGGTATATTGTTTTGGCCTATGCCGAAATGTTTTCTGAAAAAGTTGAAAAATTAATTCTTCTCAATTCTACTCCGGTCGCAGATTCTGAAGAAAAGAAGAAAACCCGAAACCGAGCTTTAAAAGTCATTGATCAAAATCCGCAAGCATATATTAATATGGCTATCGGCAATCTATTCGCTGAAACTTCGCGGGGAAAGTTTTCTTCTGAAATAGAAACTTTAAAAGCAGAAGCTTATTCCTTTCCCGTGGAAGGCATAAAGGCCGCAATAAAAGGAATGCGCGACCGAAAGGACCGTACAGAAGTGTTGAAGAGCTTCAACAAAGCAAAACATATGATTTTAGCAGAAGAAGATCCTATTTTACCCCTTTTAGAAACAAAACTGGTTGCGGAGAAGTGTAATGTTTCACTAAAAATAATTGGGGGAGGACATATTAGCATGATAGAGAATCGGGATTCTGTTGTGAAATATTTACATTTTAACGGTTAAAACTTGCACTTTATCTAAAAAAAGGTTAATATTGATAGAATCAACCTAATAAAATTAACAAAGATGGAAAAAGTTATGCCCCAAAGCCGACCTCCAATCTTGAGCCTTGTATGCACCGCATTTGGCCATGATTACATCATAACCCGCAAAATTACTGATCACATTAGTGAATATAAATGTGCTTGTTGCGGCAGGGAGGTTTCGAACAGCTATTCTGGTAAATTTGAAACACTTACCTACAAACAACGTGAAGTTAATGAGTGCTTGTCTTCATTCTTCAGAAAAAAGAAAAGAATTTCAATCCATTAGAAATCTGCGATTTTCTTTAAGAATATTTTCCTTTAAATTAAGGAACAAGAATTTTGTGCCTTCACAAAAAATCTATCCATTACTTTTCAAGGCATTCCAGCCTCTTGCCACTAAAGGTATTTTTGTTCCTGCACGGCTTATTAAATGTATTCCTTCTTTTTCATGGGTCATATGACCAATTACGGTTAAATGTGGATTTGCCTTTATTTTTGGATAATCTTCTGTTTTAACTGTAAAGAGCAATTCATAATCTTCGCCGCCACTTAAAGCAATTGTTGTACTATCAAGATTGAATTCCTCACAAGTTGATATTACCTGCGGATCGAGCGGAATCTTGTCTTCAAATAAATTACATCCAACGTTTGAGCTTTTACAAATGTGAATGATTTCTGAAGAAAGACCGTCGCTAATGTCAATCATAGCGGTAGGTTTCACGTCAAGTTCCTTTAACAAAATTGAAATATCCTTTCGCGCCTCGGGCTTCAATTGTCTTTCAACTAAATAGGAATAGGGCTCCAAGTCTGGCTGCGAATTTGGGTTCACTTTAAAAACCTCCTTTTCGCGTTCCAAAACCTGAAGACCCATATAAGCCGCACCGAGATCACCGGTTACTACCAACAAATCATTTTCAGCGGCACCGCTTCTGTATACCGCTTTACCTTTATTTACTGTCCCTAAAGCTGTAATGCTTATTAATAATCCTGTTGTTGAAGAAGTGGTATCGCCACCAACAACGTCCACATTATAAACTTTTGCCGCTGCTTCAATGCCTGCGTATAATTCTTCCAAAGCCTCAATGGGAAATCTGTTTGAAACCGCTATAGAAACCGTTATCTGCGTTGGTTCAGCATTCATAGCGTAAATATCTGACAGATTTACAACTACAGCTTTATAACCCAAATGTTTCAAAGGCATATAACTTAAATCGAAATGAACACCCTCCAAGAGTAAATCTGTGGAAACAATGAGTTCCTTTTTTGCATGACATGAAATCACAGCAGCATCATCACCAATACCTTTAACGGTTGACTTTTGCTTTATTTTGAAATTTTTGGTGAGGTGGTCAATGAGACCAAATTCACCTAAATTCTCGATACTGGTGTTGGAATTTTCTTTATTTTCAAACATGACATTGGGTTTATTGCAAATTTTGGCAAAAATACACCATCGAAAAACAATAAACGAAACCTCTTATGAATAATGCGAAATTTCGTTTTTCAAAAAGCAAAATTAAGCAAAGACAATTAGCATACTAAGATTTAACCTTTTGCGTTTGTAGAAAAGGTTATATTATAGTTACATTTAGCCCTTTTAAAACCTTATTCTAAATAACATGAAAAAAATATTACCAGTTCTAGCTTTATTTATCAGTGCATTTTCTTTAGCCCAAACCCCTTGCGTTAACGGAATGGCCGGAATCTATCCTTGCAACGGCATGGATTTTATGTCACGATTAAGCCTTAATGCTTTGGGCGCAAGCTCAGGAAATGACTCTTGGGGATGGACCGATCCGCAGGACGGAAAAGAATACGCAATAATGGGCTTGAGCAATGGCGCCGCATTTGTTGATATTACAGACCCAGTAAACCCCGTGTACCTTGGAAAGTTACCAACCCATTCAGATTCCAGCACCTGGAGAGATATAAAAGTGTACAATAATTATGCGTTTATAGTTAGTGAAGCCAGCGGACACGGAATGCAAGTTTTTGATCTAACAAGATTACGAAATGTGCAGAACCAGCCTGAAACCTTTTCCGAGGATGCATATTACGGCGGCTTTGGGCATTGCCACAACTTAGTTATCAATGAAGAAACAGGGTATGCCTATGCAGTTGGAACCAGCTCTTTTGGTGGAGGTCCACATTTTGTGAACATTCAGGATCCTTTGAATCCTGTTGCGGCAGGTGGTTTTAGTGGAGACAATTATTGTCACGATGCACAAGTAGTTCTGTATGATGGGCCAGACCCAGATTATGCTGGACGTGAAATATTTTTCGGAAGCAATGAAGACAGAGTTTCTATTGTGGATGTAACCGATAAAAATAATCCTCAAAGTATTTCAAATGGTTTTTACGGCAGTGTTGAATATACGCACCAAGGCTGGCTTACTGAGGACAAACGATACTTTATTATTGGCGATGAATTGGATGAGGCTACTTTTGGTTTTAATACAAGAAGCATCATTTTTGATGTAAGTGACTTAGACAATCCAGTAGTACATTTTGAATATGAAGCAGACACGGAGGCAATAGACCATAATGGCTATGTTGTGGGTAATGACTTTTACCTTGCCAGCTATCGTGCAGGATTACGCATAATAGATATTAGCGATATCGAAAATGAAAATATGGTTGAAACCAAATTTTTCGATACCTATCCTAGTAACAATTCTGCCAATTTTGATGGCGCTTGGAGTGTTTACCCCTATTTTGCCAGCGGAAACATTGTAATTAGTGATATAGACAGAGGTTTATTTATAGTTAGAGACCCTCTTCTGGGATTGAACAACAATACCGCTTTAGATTTTTCAGTTGCTCCAAACCCTGCAAAGGATTTTGTTACAATTAGCTCAAAAGCAGAACCAATTACACAGGTTGAAATATTCAACGTTCTAGGCCAAAAAGTAATGGATCAAAATTTTGCTCAAAGCCTTTCAGAAAACATAAATATTTCAAATCTTCAAGCTGGAATGTATGTGATGAAAATAAATTCAGCCACAACAAAACGATTGTTAATAGATTAAAAACAACCTACTTATCCCCTTATGCTATTCCTTAAAAAAAATAAGCTAAAAGCGCTCCCAATCCTGCTTTCTTTCTCTTTATTAATTATTTCCTGCGGAAAAGAAGAAGGAGATGATGGTCCAGGCGAAGAAATAAACGGAGAAATAGAGTTTGTTAAAACCTTTGGCGGAAGCGAAAGTGACGAAGCCATTTCAGTAGTGGAAGCAGCAGATGGCGGTTTTGTTATTTTAGGAAACACGAGAAGCTCCAATGGAGACATAACGGACAGAACTGGAAATGACAGCGACTACTGGTTGCTAAAAATTACCAAATCTGGAGAAAAAGTTTGGAGTAAAACCTATGGCGGAAGTGATGACGAAAGTGCAACCCGCATCACCAAAACAAATGATGGCGGCTATCTTTTGAGTGGATATACTTCAAGCAACGATGGCGATGTTTCGGGAAATGAAGGCTTTCAGGATTACTGGATTGTTAAAGTAGATGCCACAGGAAATAAAGTATGGGACAAAAACTTTGGTTTTGCTGGTAGTGATCAAGCTTACAAAGCTTTTCAAACCTCAGATGGGGGATATTTTATTACAGGATTTTTTGATGTTTCCGCAAGTGGTGGCGAAGGCAATGACCTGCAAAAAGGAGTGCTTCACGGCGTAGGTGAATTTTGGGGCATTAAACTGGACGCAAATGGCACTAAACAATGGAGACGCTATTTTGGTGGAACCAACAATGACCGAAGCTATGATGCTTTGGAAACAGAAGATGGTGGATTTTTGATGACAGGCACCTCAGAAAGTACTGATTTTGATAAAACAGACCCCAAAGGAAGCTATGATTATTGGGCAGTCCGTTTAACTTCTTCTGGCGATTTGGTTTGGACCAAATCTTATGGAGGTGCTGAGATAGATAATTCTTATGCATCCTTAAAAACCAA
>JBBQUI010000070.1:0-13908 GCA_038212575.1 Flavobacteriales bacterium | reverse complement strand
CTTAAACTCCAATTGGATGCCTACTTCGGTGAATGCCATTTTTACAAAATCACGTACCGAAGTGGTTTTTCCTGTGGCAATTACCCAATCCTCGGGTTCATCTGCTTGTAGAATCATCCACATCATTTCAACATAGTCCTTGGCGTGGCCCCAATCCCTTTGGGCATCAAGGTTTCCCAAAAAGAATTTGTCCTGTAATCCCAAAGCAATTTTTGAAACGGCCCTGGTTATTTTTCGGGTAACAAATGTTTCGCCACGAATAGGCGATTCATGGTTGAAAAGGATTCCATTACAGGCAAACATGCCATAGGCTTCTCTATAATTTACGGTAATCCAATATGCATACATTTTTGCCACTGCATAAGGGCTGCGTGGGTAAAAAGGTGTGGTTTCTGACTGTGGTACTTCCTGCACTTTTCCATATAATTCTGAGGTGGAAGCTTGATAAATTCGTGTTTTCTTTTCCAAACCGAGCAGGCGTACAGCATCTAAAATCCGTAAGGTTCCTATTCCATCTGCGTTTGCAGTATATTCGGGAATTTCAAAAGAAACCTGGACATGGCTCATTGCGGCCAGATTATAAATTTCGTCAGGTTTTATTTGCTGGATAAGGCTTATTAAGTTGGTACTGTCCGTCATATCTCCATAATGGAGAATAAAGTTTCTGTTATCAATATGTGGGTCTTGATAAAGATGATCTACCCTATCTGTATTTAATAAGGACGAACGTCTTTTAAGACCGTGGACTATATATCCTTTTTTTATTAATAGTTCACTTAAATATGCACCGTCCTGTCCTGTGACTCCTGTAATGAATGCTATTTTGTTTTTCAATGTTTGGTTGGTTTTACTAATTCAATTTGAAAATATTATTGATTACTATTTAAACAAAAATAAACCTTTAATATCAAAAACAGGATTCGTCATGAATATTAAAAATGACTAAACGCGTATCATTCATTGTGTTGGACCCATTCAATATCAATCTGCAAGACGAACATAGGGAATATTGAATTCTATCCTTCCTTTTTTAAGAGTCATAAAGAATGGGAAGAGACCAATTAATTGGGCGGCAAAAACCAAAATTAAAAACTGTATATTAATATCCAAACTATTGATCAAAAAAGCCAAACTTATAATAAGCACGTTAGCAATGATAACCAATAATGTGGCGCGCTTGTGCGAAAAACCCAGTTCCAACAAACGATGGTGTATATGGTTTTTATCTGCGCTGAATGGGCTTCGGTTTTGTAAAATTCTAATTATAAAAACCCGTAGGGTATCCAAGATAGGAAAAGACAAAATGGCCAATGCCAAAATAGGGGCGTTTGAAACTTCAATATTGGAAGCTACTGTTTGTTGATGGGCAAGAAAACCCATTGCTTGGTACGCCAATAAAAAACCAACGAAAAGGGAACCCGAATCCCCCATAAACAGTTTGTGTTTTTTAGAAAGATTAAACCTTAGAAAACCGATGGTCGCCCCGATTAATATTAAGGAAATCAAAAGTAAAAAATATTGCTCGTTCATGAAAAAGAATACAGAAAAAGTGGCGCTGGCAATAATAGCAATACTTCCAGCCAGACCGTCAATACCGTCAATAAGGTTAAAAGCATTCACCATGAAAATAAACACTACAGTTGATAGAAGTACAGAAATAATGTAGGGCAACTCCTCAATTCCAAAAAGTCCGCCAAAACTGTGTATCCTTATATCTGAAATTAAAACCACTAAGATGACAGCTATTGTCTGGCCAATAAATTTTTTCTTGGGCGACAACCCAATAAGATCATCCTTTACACCCAGAAAAAAGAGAATAGTAATAGCAGCCAAGAGAATCAATAAATTGCCAAATTCCGGTTGAATCAAGCCTGATATACTACTGATGATCATTATGGAAATTGAAAATGCTATAAATAGGCCAACCCCTCCCAAAGTGGGAATTTTTTCAACATGTGAACTGCGTGATCCCGGCTCATCCATTATATTCTTGCTGCGAAGCAAATGAATAATGGCAGGATACATCAAAATAGACAACCAAAATGCCGACAACACCGCAAAAAAACATAAAATATAAGGGTGGGAAAACATGTTAATTAAATAGTTCATAATTGAGAGGTTTGATGTAGTAAATTTTTAAATGTTTATTGTTTTAAATATGGTTAAATCTTCTCAGAAAATCATTTACGGGAATTCAAATTCAATTTTTTCAAATCCTTTAAACCCCTATATTTTTTGAGGGAAAGGACAAATTTATATCATCTTTAAAACGCTCATTTATTTTTTAACAAACTTTGGCTCGACTTCTCATTTTGTGTTAATAATGGCCCAACTTCTGTTAAGGAAGACCCAATGAATATGGGTAATTGAAGACTTTTTCGGGCACCTGAATTCCGTTTTTTCATTGCGGGAAATCATAAGGTTCTGATTTTGTTATTTATGCTCCGCAACAAAATATCCACAACCCTTTTTTACCTTTCAAAAAAAGTTTAAATCACTAAATTTTTAAAAAAATTTCTTAGGAAAAAAAGCATCCCGAAGGATGCTTTTTGAAAAGGAATAAAACCAAATATATTAATTGCTTTGATTTACCATAGAGTTATTACCATTACCCATTTGGTTCACAGTACTCATGTAATTATTACCAACCTAGGACACATTAGAGGTATTGGAGTTTCCGTTTTGCATAACAGTAGAGTTATTCAAGTTTCCAATTTGAAAAACCTCGGACATGTTCATATTGCCTATTTGAGTAGTGTTAGCTAAATTCTCGTCACCACTTTGGGAAATATTACTGAAGTTGCTATCTCCGTTTTGGAAAGAAATAGCAGTGTTTAAATCACCTGCCTGATCAAGGTCACTTCTGTTCAAGTTTCCAATTTGGTTACCTGTTGAGAAGTTTTCATCTCCATTCTGATCCACATCAAAAAGGTTATCATTACCTGTTTGTTCGTGGTAGGTAACGTTTAGTGGCTCCTTTTTGGTCAGATATAGCAAAGTTACCATCCCCATTTTGAGTTTGCGTGATCACGTTGTCAAAACTAGTTCCTGCAAAAGTACCATCTTGATCAGCATTCGTATTGTTTGAATTGCCGGTTTGGTCTTGGGTCACAGTATTGTTGTCCCCTTGTTGACGAGATATAGAAAGGTTGTCGTTACCTGTTTGTGTTTGAATAGCAATTGAGTTTTTAGTAATAATCAACTATCGAACTTCTACGATGTTAAAATCTCCGTTTTGGGTTTGAGTAATCTCGTTGTTAAAGGTTTGGATTCCTCCACCAGAACCTTATCTCGCCAAAGCGTTATTGCTGTCTCCAACTTGTGTTTGGGTAATATCGTTATTTGAAGCTCCTGTTTCTTGGAAAGCATTTGCAACATTATCATCCCCAATTTGGTCCTATGTAATAAGGTTTCCAAAACCGCCACCAAAGAATCCACCACCACCTTGGGTAGCGTTTGCTTCGTTGCCATTTCCTTCTTGGTCTTGGTTAATTTCATTATTGGTACTTTTAGTTACCTGAAAGAAACCTGGAAAAATCTGTAAAACCCTACCTTGGTTGGCTTTTGCAACGTTATCAGTACCGTCTTGGTCCTGTGTAACTGTATTGCCATTTCCTATAGTTGTAGTATTTGCAACGTTTCTAGTTCCAACTTGGTCTATGGTTGCAGCGTTGTTATTGGAATTTGCAGATGATGTGCGGGAATCTCCCTGTTGCACGTTTGCATCGTTGTCGGTTCCATTTTGTGTAACATCCGCATCATTACCATTTCCTCTTTGGTAAATATCAGATTCGTTCAAATTACCAGTCTGTGAAACGTTGGCATTGTTTCCCATACCATTCTGTGTTACATTATTGGTGTTTTGGGCAAACATCATTGCTCCGCAGAAGAAAAGTGCTGCGGCACTTAAAATTACTTTTTTCATAGCATTTATATTTATTGATTAAAAAATTACTCTTTATAGATGCTGTGAAAAGGCTTGGCAAAGATGCATTAAAATATCCCTCATTCAAACACGAACCTGAATGGGGATATTTCTGAGTATTAAAATGTAAGAAAAATCTGAACTATAAAATTAATTTTCGAGGTCGTAACGAATTTTTTATCCGTTGAAAAACACTAAATTTTGACGTTGAACAGAAAGGTTAATCTTTTGATAAATTTATTTTAAGGCCACTTATAGCTGTTTTGCTAAAAATAAAAAGCCGTTTCCCAATATTTCGAAACGGCTCATTAAAATCTTAAGGTTGAAACTATTATGGAACAACAATACCCTAGAGATTTGGATATTGAATTTATTAATTTAAAAGAAGCTATTTCTTTATAATCCTAAATGAATTCAAACTTTCCTGCCCAAGTCTCAAAATATAGGTTCCGACTGAAAGTGGCGAAACATCAATGGTCGGGTTTTGGACAGTCAGCATTCCCTCCATTACTTTTTTGGCGGCCGAATCCACAATAGTATAAGTTATAGGGAATAATCTTTGGCTATCCATAATTTCCAAGATGGAGGTAGTAGGATTGGGATATATTTTAAACTCTTTGGAATCTTCAATTGGCAAGACAATAAGATAGTTCTCTAAATATGGGGTTAGATCCAAAGTATGCAATTGTTGGATTGTTCCCGTGGTATCAAATCTTTCGTTGGAAATATAATAATTCAAACCGTCTGCTGTTGTAATACCCTCTACTTGATGAAAAGGCAGGCTTACCCCCAGTCTCCGTTTATTGCCCCCAAAAAAGTCTTCTCCCGTATAATCATACAGCAGAAAAACAAAGGGCTGTAAAATGGTACTGTAACCGGAGAGGGCAATGATTCCTTCGTCATTTTTATAAACGGCACCGGATATCAGCCCATCAACATCATAAGTATCCTGTAATAAGGCTTGGTATGTGCCGGGGGTTTTTGGCAGTTTATAGAGCCTAGTTTCGTTGCTTACCCATTCCTTGGTAAAAAGAAAGATGGAGCTGTCTGTTACAATAAGAGCTTCACAATCATAATCGGTATTGTTGGGACCTTGTGGCGTAAAATCGATTTGGTCCTCATAGGCAAAATTTATAATGTCCATTTGTGGTGTCCCCGATTGGATGGAAGCTTTGCTCACACGAATAATTTTTAGATCCTTGCGATTGCCATTGGCATTATTGCCAAAATCGCCCAGATAAACATAATCTTCATCCTGCGAGATTTCCTCCCAATCTACGTTAACCTGAGGATTCAACGAAACGCTTTCTATAATAGAGCCGTCTGAAGGATTGAGTTCATAGAGATTGGAATCGTTGCTGTCATTTTGGGTCCATAGGTTGTTGTTCCAATAGATAAGCCCGGAATTTTCCGCGAGTACCGCATCAAGCGAATAGGTGTTTGTAGTGGAAACGGTGACAGGGTCATAAGTGCAGCTGCCATCATTCTGCGTGGCCGTGGGATCGTAATTATTGGCGAGAGAGTCCGTACAGCCCATTTGGGAATGGATGTGGCTAATGCATAACAAAAGAAATATAATGGTAATTGCAGTTTTTTTTAAGAATAAGGCTTTCATAATTTAATTGTTTATTGCAGAATCACTAATGTACCATTTTTGAAGAAACTTTGAAAGTTTTAAGATAATCAACCCAAAGGTGAATGAAAAGGCTTATTAAATTTCTATATAGTGTATTTCTAAAAAAATGTTATAGTACCCAACAAGAAGCATAATATCATTGGTATTAATGAAAGTGTCTGCATTTCTTCAGAAATCAAAACCAATGTTACTGTAACCATGAAAAATTCCACCGCCTTTGGCGGTGGAACTATGAATTATTTATGCCTTAATTAATCCAGTTTTAAAAATAATCAACAAAATAATGAGTCAACAAACCTCCCTTAAAAAACAGTCGGCCACGAGAGCATTGAAAACATTACTATTAGCTTTAGGTTGGTCAGTTTTTAAAGTAGTTAATGGATAAATGAGGCTTGTTACCTTACAATAAATACCTAGAAGCTAATCGCAGCTTCCATATTAAAACCATCGAATTTTGCTCCTGCAAATCTTCCAGTCCAGGCATCACCAGTATATTTTTGATTGACATATTCTGCTTTCACTACAATATTCTTTGAGAGAAACCAGCCACCGCCTACATTTACCCGATTGATTTTTAAATCGTCCTTAACGCTTTCAACAGTTTTTCCTTGTACGGTATTATACCTTCCACCAATATAGAATTTTTCATTTTGGCCAAAACGATAAATCAATTCTGCTGCCAGCTGTGTAAAATCACCTTCTTTATCTGCTACTGGTGTAATGATTTCATTACTTCCTGAAGCCAATTCATAAATACCGAAGAACTCAAGTCCTTTAAATTTTACAAAAGGGTTGATCTGCACTGCAGTAAGTTTTTTGAAACGAGGGTTGTACCGGCCTTCAAATGCGCCACCTTCTGTATTCCCATCAGCGTTTGGCAACGTGTGCAATACATTGTAATATCTGCTGCCTGCGCGGTCGCCTCCGTATAGCCAAGTGCCAGTGGTGGTGCCATGATTGGTGTAGATTGAGCCAGTCAACCGTACTCTCAAATCGGTTTTCAATTGTTTGTCAAAGCCCAACTTGCCATAAAAAGAGGGTTTGTTGTCCGTTAAATCATTCTTAACTACATTCTGGTTAAGCTTACCATTGGTAACCCCAGCCACTGCCAGTAAGCCATTTTTCTGAACCATTACTTCGCCAAAAGCTTCTGTAGAAAAGCTATCCATTATATAATTTCCAACAAATGGGTTAAAAATAGCTCTGGCATTATCTGTTCTGCGAAAATGGGCATCACCATAATTAAATTCATCCAAACCAATAGTAATAGTAGTATACTGCATAATCTCCTCTAAAAACCCGGGGCTAACAAAATCCAATTTATCTATTTGAATATGACCTCCCTTAACCCACGATTCTTCATGATTCTGTGAGGAAAGGTAGAGTTTCAGGTGCATCCTAACACCATCAATCAATTGTACATCGAGGTTGAGATTGGCTGTTGGTAGATTGAAGTTTGTACCAAGATCTACTAAATTGTTAAGGTCATTGCTTTGGTCTACGCTCTGAAACTGCATGGCAAAATCGCCACCTACTCTAACCCTTACACCTTGATATGTTACAGTATCCGTTTTAGAAGTTTCAAAAACATTTAGACCATTCTGATCATTTGATCTAAAATATTGCAGTTTTTTTTGTTGTGCCATTAGTCCCATGGAGAAAAGACAAATCGAAAATAATATGAGGTTTTTCATCTTGTTTTATTTTATTGATTAGGAAAGGTTACCCTTTATTTTGTTTTATGTATGTCACTTCAAAATCGAGCGTAGTAGCATCACCGGTTTTCATTGCACCCAACATAAATGAAGGTGGTTCGACTTCATAATCTGTCATGTTTAGCTGGTATGATCCTTTACAGGTAACCGTATTATTGCCATTAACTACAAGGTGAATATCCATGGCTATATCCTTGGATTTACCCGCTACGGTGAGCTTGCCATGGGTTTTGAGCAGATAACCTCCTTTTTTAGGAGTCATCGAGGCGGTCGATAGTTGGTATTTTATATATTTATGCTTGTCGGCCTTTAATGCTTTGTAAGCATTTTTATCAAGCCCTTTACTATCACTTTTTAAATCTTTAACTTCTAGAGTGAACGTTAGTGCTTTCAATGAAGTAATTTCACTTTTATTTCCTGAGTTAAAGATAAATTGTGCTTCGCCCATGGCACGAGTGGCATCCATTTCCCAATCATGCAAGGTGGAGGTTCCACTTAGTTTTATAGCGACATCCTGGGTGTCCTGAATTTTGTATCTAGCTTGTGTATAACCAATGTTGGTAATTCCTATCATTATGATAAGCGCTAAACCTTTTATCTGTTTTTTCATTTTCATTTTTTTTAATCTGTTCAAATAATATTGGTTTGTAAGGATTATTTTAACTGGGGCGAAAGTAGAAGAAGGTTTAGGAGCAAAGTATGACTTTGGTCAGCTTTACTTTTTATTTCAATAAGGATTGTTGTAATGGGTTTTCAGAAGAAATTATATAGGCAATCTATCTATTAAAACGCTCATTGGCTTCCCGTTCTAATGCTTCGCGATGGTCTGGGTGGGCAATGGAAATAAGAGCTTTTGCACGCTGTTCCAATCCTTTTCCAAAAAGATTTACGACCCCATACTCGGTAACCACATAATGAATATGTGCCCTTGTTGTTGTAACACTAGCGCCTTCCTTCAAATAAGGAGTTATTTTAGACACCCCTTTATTTGTAATTGATGACATTGCAATAATAGGCTTCCCCCCTTCGGAAAGTGATGCACCTCGAATAAAATCCATCTGCCCACCCACGCCGGAATATTGATATATACCGATGCTATCTGCACACACCTGCCCTGTCAAATCAATTTCTATTGCGCTATTGATGGCTGTAACTTTTGGGTTCCGACGAATGATGGCTGTATCGTTGGTATAAGATGCCTCCTTAAAGTGGACAATAGGATTATCATTAATAAAATCATATAATTTTTGTGTACCCATTGCAAAGCAGGTAACTATTTTTCCGGGTTTGATCACTTTTTCCTCACCAGTTATTATTCCTTTTTCAATTAAAGGAAGAATTCCGTCGCTGAACATTTCTGTATGGATTCCCAGACGTTTATGGGTGTGAAGATTGTGAAGCACCGCATTGGGGATGTTGCCAATGCCCATTTGCAGCGTAGCTCCATCTTTCACCAAACTAGCTACGTGCTTACCTATAATGGCCTCCACCTCAGTGGGAATGCCGAGAGCCGAAGCGTGAATTGGGGTGTCTATTTCTACCGCGAAATCTATATTTTTTATATGAATAATGCCATCACCGTGTGTTCGCGGAACTTGTGGGTTTATTTGGGCAATAACTCTTTTGGCCGTTTGGATGGATGAAAGCGTAACATCCACTGAAACACCTAGCGAGCAATATCCGTGCTTATCCGGTGGTGAAACTTGAATGAAAGCAACATCCAAAGGCAAAATATTTCTTTTGAAAAGCCAATGGATCTCACTCAAAAAAATAGGAATGTAATCTCCGTGCGAAGTATTAATGCCCTTCCGCACATTGTCGCCCACAAAACAACTGGAGAGATGGAAAGATTGGGTATAAGGTGCTACCGTGTATTTGGCTTCGCCGTGTGTATGAATTTGTATTATTTCAACATTTGTCAGTTCGGTATATCTTTCGCACAGTGTGTCTATCAACAAATTGGGTGTCATTGCAGCCCCTTGGAAAAACACACGGTTATTTGATTTTACTATAGATACAGCCTCTTCGGCAGAAACGATTTGCATAATTTTTATTTTATGGCAAAGATCGAATTTTTTGAATTTCTATTTTATGAGAAAAATCATATAAGAAATAACTCAGAGTAAAATTTAAAGTATTAAAATGAAGATTTTCCCTATTCGTGCACAACCAAAAAGGGTATTTCATTGTGATAACTAATCGTTTTATCCATTGGCTTGAATAGCAAACGCTGAATGATGTTGAGATTTTTGGCCACCATCGCAATCATATCTATTTCCCAAGTTTCCACAAAATCCTGAATTCCCTTTTCTATATTATTGTTTTCCAAAAAATGGAAACTGTGCTTTGTTTCCTTAAAACAATCCTGCAGAAAACTTTTATTGTCCTTTTTTTCTTGGCTTAAGTTTTGGCCGCTGGATTTTATGTGAAGGATTCGTAGACCTGCGTTTTGAAGTTTCAGCGTTTCAAAAATGGTGTGTATCACCCTATTTTTATAAATACCATTAAAATCCGTAGGAAGAGCTATATTCTTGATTCCCTTAAATTTGGCCTGCGGCGGAATTACCAGCACGGGGCATTTCACCTTTGTGATTACTTCGCTGGTGTTGCTGCCAATATCGGTTCTAGATATGTTAGAAGCCCCTTTGGTTCCCATAAAAATATAGTCAATTTCTTTCTCCTCCAACTGTTTCCGAATGGACTCGACCAATGAAATATTTTCATATATACTGAAAAAAAGGTGAAGGGGATTTAAGGTAAATGATTTACAGATTTTTATTTCTTCCAGCAATTGTGTGATGGGGGAATCAATTTCTTGCTGGCTTTCAAAAGTTTCAAAGAAATTATACGGGTTTCTTGTTTCGGATGCCCTGTTCGGGGAAACGTGAAGCAAATAAAAATTTACCGGAATATCAGAAAAATATTCGAGGGCATATTTTATGGCATTCTGTGAATTTTCCGAAAAATCCGTTGGGATCAAAATATTCTTCATTGCGTAATAACTTACGCGCAAAAGTATCTTTCTAAATTTTCACAAAAGATGACAATAATCAGTTTTGGTAAATAGCTGTGCTATTCAATAACCCGCAATTTTTCGAGATTTACAACTTTAATGTTTCTTCTTTCAATTTCAATCAAGCCCTCTTTCTTAAAATCTGAGAGCGTGCGGATAAGGCTTTCAGTCGCAATTCCGGCAGTTGTAGCTAGATCGCTCCTAGAAATTTTTATGGCGTTGCTGTGGTTTTTGTTCATAATTTCAACAAATTGAAGGATGGTGCTCGCGGTTTTTTTTCGAACGGAGCTGTAGGCCATTTTCAATAATTGTTTTTTGATGTCGGAAAGATTATCGGTAAGTAAATTCATAAGCTCCAAAGAAATATCCTGGCTTTTTTTTAAAATATCTTTTACTTGCTTTTTTAAAATTCCCACTAATTCCGTTTCCTCCACAGCGGTGGCAGACTCAGTATGCGGAATGTTGTCATCAAAAGAAGTAAAGCCCAAAAAATCATCTGCTTTGTAAAGGGCAGTGATTAGTTCTTTTGCATTGGCATCCATACTATGCGTTTTCACAACGCCCTTTAGAATAAGATATAGTTTGTTGGAGTGGTGGCCCTCACTATAAATCAGTTCTCCTTTTTTAAAATCTATCTGCTCACCTTCATCACAGAAAAAATTCTTCAGTTGATTAATATTGTTCGGTTTATCAGTATCAACATCGTTGGTTTTCTCCTTATTTTCTGAAAGTATGCTTGCCTTTGCCAATCTACTTTCTATAGCGCTCAGTAGTTCGTCCTCCTCAAAAGGCTTAGTAAGGTAATCATCGGCGCCCAAATCCATTCCTTTACGAATTTCCTTATGTTCGGTTTTTGCCGAAAGAAAAATAAAGGGAATATGGCTGGTTGAAGTATCGGAAGCCACAGCTTCTAAAACCCCATAACCATCTATTTCGGGCATCATGATATCGCAGACAATAATATCTGGCATCTCTTTTTTGGCCTTTTCAATCCCTATTTTACCGTTGGGGGCGGTGTGCACTTTATAATTAGAAAGCTCCAAAAGTTCGGCGGTATTCTCCCTGAGCACTGTATCGTCTTCTATAAGCAGTATGGTTTTCATTTTAATTGGAGTTTTTTATTGGGAATGAAAGGGTAAACGTACTCCC
This sequence comes from Flavobacteriales bacterium, assembly GCA_038212575.1. GTDB lineage: Bacteria > Bacteroidota > Bacteroidia > Flavobacteriales > Flavobacteriaceae > Aequorivita. The sequence continues at coordinate 2,470 of JBBQUI010000070.1, read as the reverse complement.
TTTATTTTCTTCACTTTCAAAAGCAATGGAACCTCCCAGGTTTTCCAAGTGGCTTTTTACAATGTTCAGGCCAATCCCTGTGCCTTGATCCAAAAGAGCATTTTCAGCCCGAAAATACCTATTGAAAACAAACTTCTGTTCATTCTGCGGAATGCCAATACCCTCGTCAATAATTTTTATTACAAGTGCTTCTTTTTTGGGTGTAATAACAACATCTATGCTTGTATGTTCCGCGGAATATTTTATGGCGTTGTTTAGCAGATTTGTCAATGATAATTCCAGAATTTTTTCATCGAAATTCATGGTTATTTCATCAATATTGTTGGGATAATTTATTTTCTGGCCATCTTTCAACATCATATTAGCATTGTAGATTACTTCGTTCACTACTTTGCTGATTGGGAAGGTGTCAAATTTATAGGTGGCATTACCCGATTCCAATCTTTCTATAGAAAGAAAATCGTTCAAAATATTGTTAAGGAATTTCACCTTGTTTCTAATTGTTTTTAAATGCTTTTCGCGTTTTTCCTGTTGTTCCGTCTCGGTATATTTTCCCGCCAAGGTTGCAGAAGTAAGGATGCCGCTCAAAGGGGTTTTAAATTCGTGTGATACCAATGATAAAAATTTGGTTTTAAGATCATTGAGTTCTCGTTCTTTCCGCAGGGATTCCTTTATTTTGTCCTCGGCCAGTTTTCGTTTTGTAATCTCTTCCTTTAATTTGGTTATACTTTTCTGAAGTGCTACTGTACGTTCCTCGACCTTTTGCTCAAGATGAGCGTTCATTTCCCTTATTTGTAATTCTTGGTTTTTTCGCATGGAAATATCGGTGACCAGTGCCATTACATACCTACTCCCATAAATTTCAAAAGGGTTGAGCCCAGCCTCTACCGGAAAATTACTTCCGTCCTTGCGCCGTCCGTAAAGGTGGCGCCCATGGCCCATTTGCCGGGGGTCGCTTTTCTCCATAAAATCATCGACCTGTTTGTGGTGGGTGGGGTGGTATTCTCGGGGAATCAGTATGTTTAGGTTTTGGCCCAGAAGCTCCTTATCCCCATATCCAAACATACGGTCGGCTGCTTCATTGGAAGTGACAATCTCCTGTTTTTCATTGATGATAACAATGCCCTCCGAAATGGCTTCAGACAGAATCTTGAATATATTATCCTTACTTTCCTCAAAAACCCTCATCCTCAAAAGTAAGGCTTTTAAACAGTTTTAACGAACTGAGCAATGTCATATAATTAAAATAAAAATCCAATTAGTTTTACCTCTTTAAATTAAAATAATCAGAAAAATGAAAACTATAGATAAGCCCCAGTTACTCTTTTATCAGAAAATGGGGGAACTTTTTTATGCTGTTGTAGCGGCAGACAACGTGGTGCGAAAAGAGGAATACGAATCTCTAAAGAAAATTGTAGCGGAGCAATGGAAAAATTTGGACAGTTTTGAAGATTCTTTCGGGACCGATGCGGCCTACCAAATAGAAGTGGTTTTTGATTGGTTCGATTATGAACAGCTTGATGCCAAGGATTGTTTTGACAGCTTTGCCGATTATAAAAAAGAACATCCACAATTCTTTAACAAAGATCGAAAAGAATTGATTTGGAAAACCGCCACAGCTATAGCAACTTCTTTTTCTGGTGCGAATAAAAGTGAATTGATTATGCTCGCCACACTGAAAAGACTTTTGACAGATTAATTTTAATTCTCTCTCAAACATAATTTATACCTATGAAAAAAGTAATCCCATTCTTGCTGCTTGTCTTAATTTTTGGCTGTAAAGACGAGCCTAAAAAACCCATTTTAGAAGATGAAAATACCCTTCCTTCTCACGTAACCGCAGATTCTTTAAGGGTTTTCCATAATGATTTTGAATTGCAAAAAAAAACTTTTACCATAAAGCGGCAGGAGCTTATCGAAAAAGAAGATAGCAAGGAGGAATTGGAAGCATTGCTCATTTCCAAATCTTTTTTTAAGCAGGGCGATTGGTACACTATGGATTTTAAATATCCTTATTTAAACGAAAATATAAAACCTTCTTATGAGAATTTCAACGAATATATTAGCAAATTCTATTTGGATGCTGCAGGAGTGGAAAAGGAAATATTGGAAGAAAAACGTCTTTGCGATTCCTTGGGATGTCCGAAACAGAATGAAAAGCGGTTGGTGGATTACAAAATTTATAACCTTAACGACCGCCTCATCAGCATCCTTTTTTATAAAGAAAACCATTACACGGGCGCAGCGCATCCTGCCTATACCTTTGAAACCATGAATTTCGATTTGGAAAGATCTGTTTTTATGAACTATGAGGATTTTTTTAACCGGGGTTCCGAAGAAGAAATGCACGATATACTAAACGAGCTTTTGCGTAAGAAAATAAATTCCGGTGAGCTGTTTTACGATTGTTGGGAAATTTCATTTGATGATTTTTTTGATGCCAAAAATAACTTTGTGATAAATGATGATG
>JBBQUI010000069.1:0-14389 GCA_038212575.1 Flavobacteriales bacterium | reverse complement strand
TTTCAGAATCAATAGCTTCGTTCTGTGCAAAAATCACATTGCAGAACATAAAAACGGAAAATAGAAATAAATACTTCATATAAAGTTTTTAGTAAAAATAGAAAAGAATTTCAAACTTCATATTTATTTCTATTTTTGGGGAAATAAAATTCATGAAATTAAAATACCTGCTCTTCACCCTTTTTATCGCTTTAGGCACAAAATTTTTGACTGCACAACATATTAAATTGGACAAAAAAGAAATGGCCTTTTTAGCATCTCAGAAAAAAGTAAATGTAGTATTCACTTATGAAGGTGTACTTTTCAATGCAGATAATCTTACCGAGTCCGAATTTGTAAATTACATTAAAGAAAAAATTGAAGGAAAACTTAATGCTGAAGAAGCATTGGAATGGGAAAAAAGGTATTTTAATGCCAAGGATTCCATTTATCCTAAAATTTTTGCCACAGCTTTAAATAACCGTATTAAAGATTATGATCACCCTATAGAATTTGTTGTAGATGACAATTCATCATATTACACAATGAAAGTGCAAACTGATTGGATGTATTTTGGGTATGACGTGGGAATAGCAAAACAACCTGCAAAAGCCAATTTAAAAATTACGTTTTATGAAACTTCAAACCCTGAAAATATTGTTTCTCAAATTGAAGTAGATAGAGCTGAAGGTTTCAATGTTGTTGGAAACTTATCATTTAACACAGAAGTTCCATTAGGAACAAGTGGTATAACATCAACAAATTGGCTTAAAGAGTTTTTAAAAGCGAATGAAGATTTTCCAAGACCAAGCCTCATTAGAATGGGAAATATGTATGATAAAGCTGCAGTTAGATTTGGGATGACTTTAAAAAGAGTTTTGGATTAGAAGTAAAAAAATAATTAGGACAATAAATATTTTTACTACATTTGATCTTCAAATTAAACGAAAAATGAAAAATAGAACATACACCTGTCAACCAACCCAGGTCATTTCTGAAAAGAAATGTCGGCGATGTATGTATTGATTATATAGAAATAAATTTATTCAATATAAAAACGTCCCGGCCAAAACCGGGACGTTTTACTTTTTTAGCACCAACCAAAGATGAGAAAAATTTATACCAATTATCTGGCAAACTTTCGGGGACTTTCCCGAGAGATTTGGCTATTGTCTTTGGTTACCTTCATCAATCGGGCGGGGGCCATGGTCATTCCGTTTTTATCATTATATCTTATAAATGTTGAAGGCTTTACTTTACCGCAGGTAGGTTGGATTATGTCTTGCTTCGGCCTCGGATCCTTAGTTGGAACATACATTGGCGGCCGATTGACGGATTCAATTGGCTTTTACAAGGTTATTCTTGCCAGTCTTTTTATGGGAGGTGTCGGATTTATATTGTTACAATTTATAAGTACTTTTTACGGATTTTGCATCGGTGTTTTTTTATTGACATTAATGGCAGATGCCGGACGGCCCGCCATTTTTGTTGCGGCAGACGCATACAGTCGTCCCGGAAATATCACCCGAAGTATTGCTTTGATAAGGCTGGCAATTAATTTAGGTTTCTCAATAGGCCCATTGATTGGGGGGTTGATTATTGCAAATATTAATTACACCTCTCTCTTTTGGATTGATGGTCTTACTTGTATGATTGCATCCTTAGGAGTGTTTATTCTCTTGAAGCCCAAAAAACAAAAAGAAAAAAATGTTGAAAAAGCTATTGTAATAAAAGAAGGATCGCCTCCATATTTAAACAAACTATTTTTGGTTTTTTTCTTAATTATGGTAGCTTATAGTCTTGCGTTTGTTCAATATTTTTCAGTAATGCCTGTATATTATGAAAAAGTGCATTTGCTTTCTGAAGATGTTATAGGTTGGCTATTGTTTATAAACGGAGCGACAATCGTTATTTTTGAAATGCCGTTGATTGGCTGGTTGGATAGAAAGAAAGTATCAAAAACAATGGCCACCTTTTGGGGAATTTTCTTTTTGGGTCTAAGCTTTTTGGTGTTGAACCTTACTAACTGGGGCGGAGTTTTAGTCATCGCCATGCTACTGATGACGCTGGGAGAAATGATTGGTTTTCCTTTTTCAAATGCCCTAGCGCTGGAGATGGCGCCAAAAGGAAGAAAAGGCAGCTATATGGGCCTGTACAGTATGAGTTTTAGCTTTGCACATTTAATTGGACATAATGGGGGGATGAATATGGTAAACCGTTTCGGTTATTTCAATACTTGGACTGCGTTCACAATATTCCTTCTTCTTTTGGGGGTAATAACAATTTGGCTTTATTTTCTTTTGAAAAAATCTGAAATAGAAAATGTTTGATATTTAGTTTTTAAAGTCTGGATTCTTATTGATATTCCTTTTTTTTCTACTGACGATAACAGCATCCAAACAGGATATCATAAGTGCAATTCCTGCAAAAAGACATATTACTCTAACTGTGGAATCTCCAGGAAATTCCAAACCTGTAAATCCTAAAAGTGCCGAAGCAATAGTGATTATCAAAAAATGTACTGTGTATTTTTTCATGGCTCGGCAAATTTAAGAATTCCGTTTCAATTTATTTCTATAAAAGTAAGCTTAAGTAACTATCGTAAATCATAATATGAATGTAATTATTACATTTTTAACATTACAAAAATTATTTCAAAGGTTTTAAATCATTGTTTTTAACAACATGTGAAAGGACAATTTGCGTCTTTGTTTCGCCATACACAATGAGCTGGTCTATGAAAGTTTCTAAATGTTTTTGATTTTTTAATACAACTTCCATCACTATATTTTCATTTCCGGTAATGCGGTAGCAGTTTAAAACCTCATCATAAGTTTTTACAATTTCTAGAAAAGGTTTCAGCTTGCCCATAAAGGCACGAAGGGTAATTATAGCTTTAAACTGATACCCCGCTTCAAAAGATGAAACTATCGTAAAATAACCATTGATAATGCCAGAATCTTCCATTTTTTTTATACGTTCCGAAACTGCTGGAGAACTAATTCCTACTTGTCTGCCAATCTCCGTGTTTGGCTGGCGGGCATTTTTCTGAAGACAATTCAGTATTTTCCAGTTTAGGGAATCTATGCTCATATTAAAGTTTTAAAGTAAATTAACCTATTATTTAAAGCAAATATATCAATTTACTTTAAAATCAATTGTGGAAAAACAATGCTTGTTATTAAATTTGTTACGCTATAAAAAAAATAGAAAAGAAAAATGTCGCCCTATTCTTTTGGAAACAATCCGCAGTCTGCCCTTTATAAAAAAGCACTGGAAATATTTACTCTATCGAGGCATATTTCCTTTTACATAAGCCATGATTTGGCCTGCCTTCAAAAAAATGGTAAAGAAGACACAAATATATATTTCACGGGTGATATTATACAACAATCCGTTTCGCTGGCACCGCAGATACTGAAAGCGGAAAGCCAATTTTTTTCTGAAGAAAAGCATAAATATGCAGCATCAGTAATGCGACTCTCAAATTTGCTTTACAAGAATTGTGAACGTTTAGAGAGAATCAATAGCAACGGAAAAGATTTTTTGCCCTTACTTCGAAAAGAAATTAAAAAATTCAGAAAACTTCAGCATATTTGGAGGCTGACTCTTTAAATTTTTTAGACTAGTCTTTCATAAAGAATACGCTGTGAAAATATCCTTAAGTCCCTTTTTGAAATTGGTTAATAAGTTATAGCAATTAACGCAACAATCGCGGATCAAAATCCATTTTATCAATTTCAATAATTTTGAGTTTTTTAAAATCTTTATGGAACGGATTTATTAAAATATTATTTTCTCTTTGCAATACGGCGGAAGGCACTTTTAAAGCCAAGCTTTCCTGTTTTTTTAACCAATTGGACCCAAACATCTGCAATTGGTTTACAGCTTGTTCAGTGCTCCACTTTGTTTTTATAAAATCAATAGACCGAATGGTTTTAACAGATGCATCAGGAATTTCAACCTCTAAGAAAGAATAATCCAAAGGAAGTTTCCCGTAGTCCACGTGAACAATAATTTCGAGCAAGCACAAAGAAAGATATTCCGAAAAATAAAGTACGGGATCGCCAACCTTGTTCCACCTTCCACCAAACAAACGTGACCCCTCACCTGAAAAATCATTGATATATCTTGTTTTGGAAATTCTGAAAATACGCACCACTATGAAGGGATTCCGTGGGCAATACGCCCTAAGGTGTTTTTCACATATTGAATACCAAACCTTGTATCCAAGAAATCTAAAGGTTTTTGACCATTAAAAATATAAGGCGAAGAATGCAACCAAGTTCTAAAGTTTTCCAGCGTATCAAAAACATCAATACCTTCGGAAACAACTTCGGCAATTTCAAAAAGCTGCTCTGTACTGTAAACACTTAAAAGATCATCATCCTCTTTGCGCTGTAAAGTGCGGTGAGAAATATGTAAGAGCTCGCTAAGCTTATCCATAGAAATATCCAAAACTTCACAAATGGAATATGCCGCACTTTTAGGTAAACCTTTTCTGGTAATAGCAATAAGATCTATATCACTATTTACTACTTGACCAACTTGGCCAACCCCGCCCAATACACTAACAATTCTATCAAAGGGATTATCAAGTAGATAAAAAACCTCTGGTTCATTTAACAAATTTACATCGGTATGGGTTACATCTTTTTTCACAATAACGACATTTGGCACAAATATATGGAATTTTGTCGTAGTTTAGAAATTATTTCACATATTTCTTCTATACTGACCTCCTACTTCAAACAAAGCTTCCGTAATTCGACCTAAAGAACACACTTTGGTAGCTTCCATGAGTTGCTCAAACATGTTTTCATTATGAACAGCTGCTTTTTTTACCTTTTCAATTGAAGTTACTGCTTTATCAGAATACATTTTGTGAAGATTTTTAAGTGTTTCAATCTGTACTAATTTTTCCTCTTCGGTTGCGCGAATTACTTCTGCGGGGAGAACCGTGGGCGAACCTTTGCTGCTTAAAAATGTATTTACACCTATTATTGGGAATTCCCCATTGTGTTTCAATGTTTCATAATAAAGACTTTCTTCCTGAATTTTGCTGCGCTGGTACATCGTTTCCATAGCTCCCAAAACACCGCCGCGCTCAGTTATACTATCGAACTCCTTTAAAACCGCATCTTCAACAAGATCCGTCAATTCTTCAATTATGAATGAACCTTGAATTGGGTTTTCGTTTTTGGCAAGTCCCAACTCCTTATTAATTATGAGTTGAATTGCCATAGCCCGACGAACACTTTCTTCTGTTGGGGTAGTAATTGCTTCATCATAGGCATTTGTATGCAAAGAATTGCAGTTGTCATAAATAGCATACAACGCTTGAAGTGTAGTTCGGATGTCGTTAAAATCAATTTCCTGAGCGTGCAATGAACGCCCTGAAGTTTGAATATGATATTTCAACATCTGCGCTCTTGGATTTGCTCCGTATTTTTCTTTAAGTGCCTTCGCCCAAATTTTGCGTGCCACGCGACCAATTACTGCATATTCCGCATCTATCCCATTACTGAAGAAAAACGAAAGATTTGGTCCAAACTCGTTAATATCCATACCGCGGCTTAAATAATATTCCACATAAGTGAACCCATTTGAAAGTGTGAAAGCCAACTGGGTAATTGGATTTGCTCCTGCTTCCGCGATATGGTATCCACTAATTGAAACAGAATAAAAATTTCGGACTTTTTTCTCAATAAAATATTCCTGCACATCGCCCATCAATCGCAGGGCAAATTCTGTAGAAAATATACAAGTGTTTTGAGCTTGGTCTTCCTTCAAAATATCTGCCTGAACAGTACCGCGCACTTGCTGAAGTGTTTCATATTTAATTTTATTATAAACCTCAGCCTCCAAAACTTGGTCACCAGTTACACCAAGCAGCATCAAACCTAAACCATTATTGCTTTCTGGAAGTTCTCCATGATATTTGGGGCGCTCAATTCCTTTTTCTTTATAAATAGTTGCAATTTTCTTTTCAACTTCATCTGACAATCCATTTTCTACAATATACTTCTCGCAATTTTGATCAATTGCAGTATTCATGAAAAATCCCAGCAACATGGGGGCCGGACCATTGATAGTCATACTTACTGAGGTCATTGGATGGCTCAAATCAAATCCAGAATATAGCTTTTTGGCATCGTCCAAACAACAGATGGAAACACCTGCATTTCCTATTTTTCCATAAATATCTGGGCGGTGGTCTGGGTCATTTCCGTATAACGTTACACTGTCAAAAGCAGTGGAAAGCCTTTTTGCGGGCAAGCCCATACTCACATAATGAAAACGGCGGTTGGTGCGCTCTGGGCCACCTTCACCGGCGAACATTCGAGCTGGATCCTCCCCAGTTCTTTTAAAAGGATAAAGACCAGAAGTATACGGAAATTCCCCTGGTACATTTTCCTGTAATGTCCATTTTAAAATATCACCCCAAGCCTGATATTTCGGAAGGGCCACTTTGGGGATTTGGGTGTGGGAAAGCGATTCGGTATGAGTTTCAATATTTATTTCTTTTCCACGAACTTTAAAGCTATAAATTGGATTTTTATATTTGTCTAATTTATCTTTCCAACCTGTAACTATTTCCCAATTATAAGGATCTAAATTAAGTTTTTCACGATCAAATTCAGCTAGTAATAACTTCAGCAAATCTTTGTTTTTTTCTGACTTTACTATCGATTCTGAAACAATTCCCGCTTTATCCACTTCTGGTTTTTTTCCTGAAATGGATTCAATTGTTTTGAAAATTCCGTAAAGTTTTTGGGCTACTTCAGCTTGTTCGGTAGCTTTTTTATCATACGCCCTATTATTTTCAGAAATTTCCGAGAGATAACGTGTGCGCGAAGGAGGGATTACAAAAACCTTTTCTTGCATCTCTTCAGAAACATGAAAATCGCTATTAAGATCAGCTCCCGTTTTTTCAGCAATTTCTTTCATTACTGCCTTGTATAATTTGTTCATACCCGGGTCGTTGAACTGTGAAGCTATGGTGCCATAAACAGGAAGTGCATCTTGGGGAGTTTCCCAAAGTTGGTGGTTGCGCACGTATTGTTTTTTAACATCGCGAAGTGCATCTAATGAACCACGCTTATCAAATTTATTGATCGCAACCAGATCAGCAAAATCAAGCATGTCAATCTTTTCGAGCTGTGTGGCTGCACCGAACTCTGGTGTCATTACATATAATGAGACATCACTGTGCTCAATAATTTCGGTATCGCTCTGTCCAATTCCCGAGGTTTCAAGAATAATTAAATCATATTCAGCTGCTTTTAAAACTTCGATGGCTTCTGAAACATACTTTGAAAGTGCCAAATTACTTTGGCGTGTTGCCAAACTTCTCATATAAACCCTAGGAGAGTTGATAGCATTCATGCGAATTCGGTCTCCCAGCAAAGCGCCTCCCGTTTTTCTTTTGGAAGGATCTACAGAAACAATCCCGATGGTTTTCTTTGGAAAATCTATTAAAAATCTTCGCACCAATTCGTCAACCAATGATGACTTTCCCGCGCCACCAGTTCCAGTAATTCCTAAAACCGGGGTATTTAAATTTTCATTTTTAACATGTATTTTTTGCAGTGCTTCCTTTGCAACCTCGGGAAAGTTTTCGGCTGAAGAAATAATTCGGGCAATTGCACCCATTTCTTTTTTAGGCAGTTTTGAAAACTCACCATTCAATTTATCGCCAATTGCAAAATCAGATTGCTCCACTAAATCGTTTATCATTCCTTGCAGACCCATCTCGCGACCATCATCTGGAGTATATATTCTAGTTATGCCATAATCCATCAAATCCTTAATTTCTGAAGGAAGAATAACGCCACCGCCCCCACCAAATATTTTGATGTGTCCCGCTCCTTTTTCCTGAAGCAAATCATACATATATTTAAAATACTCATTGTGCCCTCCTTGGTAAGAAGTCATTGCTATTGCATTGGCGTCCTCTTGAATCGCTGTATTAACAACCTCTTCTACGCTCCTGTCATGACCAAGATGAATAACTTCTACTCCAGTGGATTGTATAATGCGTCGCATAATATTTATTGCGGCATCGTGGCCATCAAAAAGAGAAGCGGCTGTAACAATACGTACTTTATGTTTTGGCTTATAAGGAGTTATTTGTTGCATGGAATATTTCTTAAAAGATGAAAAGCAAATTTAAGGAAAAGCTAACGAACATAGCTCTTTAAGTAGCTAAGGATATTATAAATATTTTGAATTGATGTTTGACTATTTTTTATTTTTTTTGTATATTGCAAGTTCAATATTAAACTTTAAATTAAAAATCATGAAAAAAATTTACTTATTAGCTTTTGCTTTAGGAGCTTTTGCATTTTCTGCGAACGCTCAGTTAATTGATGACGACATAGAGAGCTACTCTTTAGGCCCTCTATTTGAAGACCATTGGTCAAGTTGGGCTGGATCACCTGGTCCTGATAACGCAGTTGTAACTGATGCTTTCGCAAATTCTGGAACTCAATCGGTCTTTATTTCAGGGGACGGTGTTCAAGATGCTCTTTTGCTTCTAGGAAATCAATCATCCGGTGCATATGATTTGACGTTTTTAATGTACATCCCTTCAGATAAAACTGGTTACATCAACTTTCAAGGTGAAACAGAAGGCGGAGGTGCTGGAAATGGTGGAGCAGGTGTGTTCAACTCAGGAAATATTACTTTTAACCTAGATGGTCTAAACCCTGGAATTGTTGAGGACATTGATGCTGATGGAACCGTATATAATACCTATTCGTACCCGCAGAATTTTTGGTTCGAGGTTAAATTTCAATTTTTAATCTCTGGCGGCCCTACATATACACTGTCCATTGATGGTGTGGCTGGTACTCCAGTTGCCTTTGGCGCAGACTCCACTGTTGGAGGAATAGATTTTTTCTCAATTGACGCAAACAACGAATATTACGTTGATGATGTACTTTTTGTTGATGCACTTGGAGTTGATGATTTTTCAGCTGATTCTTTCAGTATCTATCCAAACCCAGTAAAAGACATTTTGAACATCAGCACTAAAACAGCTGTTGATAATGTTACTGTTTACGATGTTTTGGGTAAAACTGTACTTACAACTCAGCCAGATGTCATTTCTCCAAAAATTGATATGAGCGGACTTGCTTCTGGAACTTACTTAGTTAAAGTAACTATTGGAAATTCTTCAAAAACAGTTAAGGTTCTTAAATAATAAATTTACCAGTACATATTTCAAGAAAAAGCCCTTCCACGGAAGGGTTTTTTATAAATTAATTATAATTTTTTATAAAAAATATCTATTTTTACACATAATCTAATTTTAACAAAAATAAAATCATGAAAAAAATTTACTTATTAGCTTTTGCTTTAGGAGCTTTCACATTTTCTGCGAACGCTCAGTTAATTGATGACGACATGGAAGGTTATACCCCCGGTCCAATTCACGAAGACCACTGGTCTAGTTGGAGTGGTGGTGCAGGGCCAGAAGATATGGTGGTTGTTACCGATCAAGCTTTCTCAGGTGGTCAATCTGGATATATTGGTGATGGTGGTGTTCAAGACGCCATGTTACTTTTAGGAAACAAAATCTCTGGAACCTACACTTTATCTTGGTATATGTATATTCCTGGTGGAAAAACAGGATACTATAATGTACAGGAAGATGAAGATACTGGAGGTTCGGGCGGAATTTGGGCTATCAACGTTCATTTTAACCAAGCCAATGGTTCTCCAGGAACAGGAGTTGTTCAAGATGATTTAAATCCAGCAACTACTGTTGCCACATTTAGCTATCCAGAAAATTTTTGGTTTGAGCTCACTCACGAAGTAAACGTTGACGCTGATACAGTAAAAATGTACATTGATGGAAGCCTTATTTATGATGGGCCATTCTATTCCGGCGGAAACCTTGGAGGAATTGATTTCTTCTCTATAGATTCAAACACTCAATATTATATTGATGATGTTTTATACGTTGAAGGTATAGCTGGAGTTAGTGATTTCTCTGCAGACTCTTTTAGAGTGTACCCTAACCCCGTAAAAGATCTATTGAACATCAGCACTAAAACAGCTGTTGACAACATTGCGGTTTATGATGTTTTGGGTAAATTAGTGCTTTCTGCACAGCCTGACGTTATTTCTCCAAAAATAAACATGAGCGGTCTTGCTTCTGGAACTTATATGGTGAAAATTACTATTGGTAATGCTTCCAAAACAGTGAAAATTATTAAATAATAATTTTATCACTACATATTTTTAAGAAAAAAACCCTTCTTTGGAAGGGTTTTTTTTAATAAATATAACAAGGTTTTATCAAAAAAAATATTTATTTTTACCTCTAATTTTAAACAAAAATAATATTATGAAAAAAATTTACATTTTAGCACTAGCTTTAGGTGCATTTAGCTTTTCATCTAATGCTCAAGTTGAGCTAACTGATGATTTTGAATCTTACAATTTAGCGCCACTTGCTGGACAAGCTACACAATGGAGAACTTGGTCTGGTGTTGATGGCGGAGCCGATGATGCTAATGTAACAGATGACGAAGCAAACTCTCCTACTCAATCATTGGTTATTAGCGGTAATGGCCTTTCAGACATGATTTTTTTAACTCCTACAGCACCTACTTCTGGAGTTTATACCATAAAATGGAATTCATTAATTCCAGCTGGTAAATCTGGATATTTCAACATGCAGGCTGCACTTACTGCAGAAGGCACACCTTGGGTTCAAGCATTGATGGGCGGAAACGTGTATTTCAACTGTGACGGTGCTTCTGGCGGAGTTGGTAGTGTTTCTGGTGTTATTGACTGTTCAGCTTCTGATTATAGTTTCACTTACCCTGAAGATCAGTGGTTCGAAGTACAGTGTATTTATGATATCGATACAGAAACTTGGGGAATGAAAATTGACGGTGCAGAACAGTTTACTGGTGCTCCATTCGCTTTTGGAGCCCAAGCTTTCATTGAATTGGCCGGTATAGATTTCTATTCAGCATCTCCTAACGACACTATGTATATTGATGACGTAGTAGCTGCAAGAGGTTTATTGGGTGTTGAAGATTTTTCAGCTAGTAAATTCTCTGTATATCCAAATCCTGTAACTGATGTATTGAATGTTAAATCTGCTGCAGCAGTAGATAACATTACTGTATATGATCTTTTAGGAAAAGTTGTTCTTCAGGAAAACCCTGGAAAAATTTCTCCAGCAATCAACATGAGCAATCTTGCTTCTGGAACTTACTTAGTTAAAGTAACTATTGGAAACGCTTCAAAAACAGTTAAAGTTCTTAAATAAGAAATTTTTAAAATTTTTATCAAAAGACCCTTCAATAATGAAGGGTCTTTTTTTATATTTGAATGTCATATAATTTTAACCCTATGCTACTTAAAAAAATCTTTCTTTTCTGTTCAATATTTATTTTGATTTCTTGTGCTGAATTACAACAAGTGGTGAACACGCTTCCAAATCAAACAGGCATTGGAAATGATTCAACCATGATTGCAAATGGCTTAAGACAAGCCCTAGATTTTGGAATTGAGAAACAGGTAACCAAACTTACACAAACAGATGGTTTCTATAAAAACCAATTGGTAAAGATATTATTACCTCAAGAATTACAGAAAGTAGACCAAACCCTTAGAGATATTGGGCTAGGCAGCTTAGCAGACGAGGGTATAAAAGCATTAAACCGAGCCGCTGAGGATGCTGTAAAAGAGGCTACACCCATTTTTGTGAATGCTGTAAAACAGATTACATTCACTGATGCAAAAAATATACTTTTAGGACCTGATAATGCAGCCACAAATTATTTGGAACAGCGCACCAATACTGCATTATATTCAAAATTTAATCCTGTTATTAAGAATTCATTTTCAAAAGTAGGTGCAGACCAAATATGGACTAACATTATTACTAAATATAACTCTGTTCCCTTTGTTACTAGAGTGAACCCAGATCTTACAGATTATGTAACCAACGAAGCGCTAAATGGAGTATATAAAATGATAAGTGTAGAGGAAAAAGACATTCGAAACAATATTTCCGCACGTACAACAACTTTGTTGAGACAGGTCTTTGCTTTACAGGATTAACAGTAACCAATACAAATAAATTCTCCAGTTAACTTTATGATACCATTAACCTTGCGTTAATAATAACTTTTGTTATTCAAAACTATCTTTGCAATATTAAAAATTAAGCGATGATAAGTTGGTTTAGGAAAAAATCGAAAGTTGAAAAGTTAAAAGAAAGATATACTCTTTTAATGAAAAAGTCCTACGAAACTGCTTTGAAAGACATTAAAGAAAGTAAAAAAGCACACCATCAAGCTGATAAACTTTTTCAAGAAATAAAATATCTCACCTTTCAGCATGGAGATAAATAATATTACTCTGCTTTATGTAGGGTTTTAAAATACTTGATTGACTTTATTAAACGTGAGCCATACCAACTGAAAAATTCTCCATCTACTAATTTAATTTCAGCTTCAAATTCATCATTCAATTTTGAAACATCTTTCTTTTTAAAAGGATAGGGTTCAGTTGAAAGAAAAATTAAATCAGTATTATCAAACTCCTTATTTCCTATTTCAGGATATCGGGATGCTTCGGAATCAATTACATTTTTAAAATTATTAATCTGAAGAAGTGCATCAATAAAAGTATTCTTACCCGCAGCCATATAGGGGTCTTTCCATATTAAGTAAAGAACTTTTCTTGTCCTTAAATTTCGAACAATTTTGTGCAATCCAGATAGCTCAATTTCAATTTTCGAAATAATTTCAGTAGCTTTTTCGGCCACTTTAAAAATTTCTCCCAGCTGCGTAATCATTAAAAGACTCTCAGAAATTGTCTTAATATCGCTAATCCAAACTGGTGCGATTTTTTCCAGTTGAAGCACCATTTCCTGGGTGTTTTCTTCTTTGTTGCAAATAATAAAATCTGGGTTGAGAGATTTTATTTTATCATAATTCACTTTTTTGGTTCCACCCACAATTGTCTTTTCATTTTTCAAATCTGCCGGATGAACGCAAAATTTAGTAATACCCACAATACTTTTTCGCAAACCGAGATCTACCAATAATTCGGTTTGTGAAGGAACAAGCGATACTATTCTTGAAGGAGTTTTTTTAAGTAGTACTGTTCTATTTAATTGATCAACGAATTCCATCAATTATAATATTCATTTCAAGTTGGATTTTTCTAGCTTCTTCGGCGGCCGCTTTTTCGAAATCTTTACCGTTTGAAGCATAAATAATTCCCCGAGAAGAATTTATTAGCAAACCAATATTTTCTGAAAGTCCGTACTTACAAACCTCTTGAAGACTTCCACCCTGTGCGCCAATTCCTGGAACCAGCAAAAAACTATTTGGAACAATTTTCCTGATTTCTTCAAAATATTCCGCTTTTGTGGCACCCACAACATACATCAAGTTTTCACTATCCTTCCAATCTTTTGAAGTTTTCAACACCTGCTTGTACAGTTCTTCGCCTGCAATTTTTTTAGTTTGAAAATCAAAAGCGCCTTCATTTGAAGTTAGCGCCAAAAGAATAGTATGCTTGTTTTTAAAGGCAAGAAAAGGCTCTACAGAATCCTTTCCCATGTAGGGAGCAACTGTGACAGCATCAAAACCTAAATCGTCAAAAAAAGCTTTGGCATAGCGGGAAGAAGTATTGCCAATATCGCCACGCTTTGCGTCGGCAATTGTAAAAATTTCGGGATAGTTTTTGTTTAAATAATTTATGGTTTTTTCCAGCGACTTCCAACCCTTTAAACCGTAAGCTTCATAAAATGCGGTATTTGGTTTATAGGCAACACTGTACTTATGTGTTGCATCAATAATGGCTTTGTTGAAGGAAAATATTGGGTCTTCTTCTTTTAAAAGAAATTCGGGTATTTTATCGAGGTCAACATCAAGGCCTACGCAAAGAAAGGATTTTTTCCTTTTTATCTCTGAAATTAGATTTTCTGTTGTCATAGTCCCCTCTGCCTTTCGGCATCTCCCCAAAGGGAAGAGTTGTTAAAAATTTATATGAAATCTTAAAAGGTTTCGCCTGTTTCCTTTAATTTTTCTGTATTGCTTACTAATTGAAGCTCGTCAATTATTTCCTGAACGTCGCCATTCATAATATTACCAAGATTATACAAGGTAAAATTTATACGGTGATCCGTAACACGACCTTGCGAATAGTTGTAGGTTCTAATCTTGGCACTACGATCACCACTGGTTACCATTGAGCCACGTTTTAAGGCATCTTCGGCTTGTTTCTTGGCGAGTTCCATATCATAAAGTCTGGAACGCAATACCTTAAATGCCTTCTCTTTGTTCTTGTGCTGTGATTTTTGATCTTGGCACTGTGCAACAATACCAGTGGGAACGTGCGTTAAACGTACTGCTGAATAGGTAGTGTT
>JBBQUI010000068.1:0-14401 GCA_038212575.1 Flavobacteriales bacterium | reverse complement strand
GGATTCCTGTAAATTCTTCAAGAACAACATTTTTATTTTCTGGGGAAGTTGATACGATTGTTTGTCCATAAGTAACAAAGGCAAACAAGGCAAAAACTAAGCTTAGAGGTAGTTTTTTAAACATGATTTTTTTGTTTTTTTTGTTGTGAAAATTAAGTATAGCTACAAATGTACTTTTTTATAATTTATTTTAATAACTTGAAATGTACTTTTTTACGAGATGAATGTTAAAATGTTGATTTCGCAATTCTAAAATGCAAGATAAAGCGAGTAAAAATGAATTTTCAATAACATTTCTTGAAATTCATAAAAATAATAAAGAAGTTGAAAAAGCAAATTTTTCTAAGTTTGTAAATAGGAATATTAATCTGTTTTTTAATTGAAATTTAGAGTTAAAATGTTAAATATCTGTAAGAGAATGAATAAAGAAGTGAAGGTTTTTAAATATTATCTTTACTTTTGTGAATCTTAGTAAAAACTTTTAATTTAGATTAATCCTAAAAATAAAAAAAAATGAAAATTAAATTACTTTTTTTATGTCTAATGGGTTCCTTTGCAATAGCAAATGCTCAATACACTGTTACAGACAGAGCTGGAAATGTGCTTAGCAATGGTGATTTTATTGAATATGGAACAACCCAATATCCAGACGCTTCTTATGAATTTTTTGTTACAAACGATAATCTTTCTGAAGAAATATATACCAGAATTGAATTTGTGAGTGCTACTTCAGGTAACGGTGATGGTTTTGAGTTATGCTATGGAGAGTGTTATACAGGTATTTCTGTGGGGCAAACTGTTCCACCAGCGCCAGAGGTTCTTCCAATTGCAATTGGTGAAACAACTCTTGAAGGAAATCACTTTTATAATGGTGATCCAGGAAATGGCGTTGATAACTTAGACTTTGTTTTTGCTTTTCACCAATATGAAGCAGATGGCACTACTGAAATAGGAACGCCTTTAACTTTCACTTATCGTTACAACCCTACTTTGGGCGTAAACGAAAATAGCGTGGTTAAATTGAAAATTCAATCTACAGTGGTTTCCAGTCAATTAGTTTTGGATATTAATGAGCCAGTAAGTATGTTGGTTTATGATTTAAGAGGACGAGTTGTAAAACAAGCTCGTTTTGAAACAGGTCGTCAAGAAGTTAATATGACAGATTTAAGTGCGCAAGCTTATATAGTTCAATTTAGAAATGAAAAAGGAGCTACACAGACAACTAAAATTGTTGTTCAGTAATCCATAAATTAAAATAACAAAAAAGGGCTCCGAAATATTTCGGAGCCCTTTTTTGTTTTATAGTATATTTTCTTATTAAAAAGTAACTACAAGATTTGCAGTTACACCAGTATTTTCAGGTACAAATCTACAAACACCGCCTACGCATATAAGTCCACCGCGTTGACGACCATAATTTACCGCGAAACGTGCTGGGCCTTTAGAATAACTTCCTCCAAAACTGTAATAATGGAGCTTTCCTTCACCTTCATAATTCCAGGAATCAGCAGCATAAATTGTAAGCGCATAATTAAAGTTGTATTCCAAAACACCGGCAGCCCAGTTTTTTCTATCAACATTTTTTCTGCTTTTGTCAATCCAAAGATGTTGTAGTTCCATTCGTAAGGCTTTTCCGTCTTCAAATCTGCGTGTTCCTTCAATAACCCCAATTTGGGCTCGAATGTCGCCTTGAATCCCCAATGGGCCACCTTCAGTAACTCCTTTATCTATTATAACATCTTGAAAGGTAGCGACAGAGCTCCATTTTGAAGACCAACGGTTTTTGATCTCAATGTTAAGATCGCGGAAGTAACGATCGCCGTCACCTATAAATTTTGCTTCATAAGTTTGCTCGACAGTGTTATAGGTTGCTTCCAATCCTGCCCAATAAGAGAAGTTTCCTGCTAGTTTGGTTCCAAGTTTCCCTAAGGTAGATTCTTTATCAAACGAAAAATAAACATCTAGTTGCGTACCCACTTCCCCAGCTCTTTTTTCGGTATCATTAAAAAGCAAGCGCGGTTGTGCATTGTACACATATATATTTGATAGCAAATAGTCTTGTTGCTTTGTAAGGGCGGGAACATAATTTACAATTTGCTCATTATAAACATTTCCTTCCGCAAAACGATCGGCATAGAAACTGAAATTTTCCAACCTCCGAAAAGTAGAATTGATCCCCAATCCTTTTTGGGCATAACCTAAATTCACCTGAAGCGCCGTGCCATCAAAAAGTTGTGGAGATGTTATATTTCCTTCGTTTACAATTACATCCGGATCTTTGGTGATGGCTTCAACTCCTCCATAAAAATTATTTGCCACAAAATCCAATCTTCCACCATAGGCATTAATATTTGCTGGGATGGAATCATTTGGTCCATTTGATTGGTAACGCCCAACATAGCTTGCTCCAAGTTTTAAGTCCACAGCGTCAACTTTCAAAAGGCTGCTAAGGTCCAGATTGGCATCTACTCCTTGCATTACGCCTTCAGAAACATCAAAACCATTTCTAATTTGTCCATAAACACCAGTAATGTCAAGATCTGCAGTTGGAGTAAACTTTACGCGAAGTCCCTTTAAAGCATTGTTAATACCTAATTGACGATCTTCCCAAGTTCTTAAAATTAACCCGCTTCCAAATTGCTCATAAAAATAACCTCCTGTAATGTCTAGGGTTTCATTTTTAAAATTAAGATAGTAGGTGCCTATACCGTTTTGGTTCTCCCAAGTAGGCGAATATCCTAATAAAACTGTAGGCAGATATGCTTCGTATTGTAGTCCAGCGGTAAATTTTCCTAAAGTATAATTAAGTTGTAAATAGTTGTTTGCTCTAAATTGGTCTTCCGGTGCAATAAAACCAAGACCTTCGTCGTCCAGTAACCACTGTGAGTTGGATTCCAGACCACCGAAAAAGTAGCCGTTGTCTTGCGAAAAGCCGATTACGCCCATAAACATAAAGGCTCCAAGTATAAGTTTTTTCATTTTATAAGTTTGGTTGGTAAAAAATTAATTTTCGGAGAACTCCTTTATTTTTTCGTATAATTCCATCTCTGCGCCTGGACTGTAACCTGAATGTCTGTAAACAATTTCATTGTTTTTCACTAATAGGGTCAATGGTACTGTTGCAGCTCCCAGTGCGCGTTTAAAATCATTATTGGTATCTAAAAGAACGGTGTAATCCCAGCCTTTTCCATTAACCAAAGGTTTTACGCGTTTTACGCCACGGCTATCGTCAATCGAAACTGCGTAAAGTTTTACATTGGTTTCTGCTTGCCAGTCTTGATAGATTACGCTTATAGCATCGAGTTCCTTTATACACGGAACGCACCAAGTAGCCCATAGTGAAACTACAATAACGCTGTTGTCTGTAGATAGTTCTTGTGAGTTGATAGGCTTTCCATCCAGTGTGGTCATGTCTACTTTTGGCAATTCATTTTGTGCAATGGCACAGAAGGTTAACATTACAAGAAAAAGGGGGAGTAATTTTTTCATCGAATAAAATTTTATACAATTAATTAAAGTGTAGCAATATTAAGATAATTTTAATAAAAACTTAATTTGTTTACTGAAAATTATGGATTTAACACTCCAAAACTGTGCCTTTTTTTTATAAATAGATTATATTAGCGCACTTCATTTTTAATAATTTGTTATGAAAACTTATCCCTATTTTAAATTTTTGCTTCTGTTAGCCTTTTTAGCAATTGCTGCGTGTAGCAAGAAAGAAGACCCAATAGGAACTCCAGAACAAAACTTTTCTATTGTACTTAAAAGTAGTGCCGGAACGGAAGAACTTGAGATTCTATCTGTAAACGACTCCGTTTTCTTCACGGTAACCGGGAGCGATGGGGCAGATTACTCAGACATCGCTACATATTATGTGAATGAAACGCCCACAACTACAAGAGCCTATTTTTTTACTGAAACTGGAACATTTACCGTGAAAGCAGTTTATGAAGGCACCACCAGTAACATTCTTAACTTTGAAGTGCTCGCGCCTGAGGAAAGAGCTTTGACAATTGATGTTTCCAGAGCCATGAAAAATCAAACCATTACTTTTGGTCTCTTGGATGGAAGTGGAAACAATACGGCTTCTGAAGCAACTTTTTATGTAAATGGAAATGCTATTGCAGGGTTTACATTTTCTTCTGCAAATGAAGGAAGCTTTGAGGTATATGCCGAATATATGGTAAACAATGAAACTTATACAACACCGATAAAAGACTTTTCTATTTATATTCCGAAAAGAAATGTGGTAATTGAAGATTATACCGGTACTTGGTGTGGCTATTGTTTGGATGCGTTGGTTGCAATTGATCATGCAAAAGAACTGACTCCAAATCTTTCTATTGTAGCCATTCATAAAACAGCAATAAGTATCCCTGATCCTATGGATTTTGCACAGATTCAAGATCTTCAAAATGAATTTAATGTTCCAAACAGTTTCCCTCAAACCCAATTGAATAGAACTGAGGCCTGGAACGATCCATACGATTTTAGTGCAGTAACCAGTATTGCAGGTTCAGAAACCAATTTGTCAATAGCTATCAATTCGCAGATAAATGGTTCCAATCTTTCCGTGGATGTTAAAGTGGTTTATGAAAACGGCTCCGAACCTGGCGATAAGTTGGTTGTTTATTTAATTGAAAGCGGCGTAATTGCCGATCAGGCAAATTACTTCAACAATGTTGTAGGGCATCCTTATCAAGGCTATGGAAACCCTATTCCCAACTTTGTTCACAATGACGCATTAAGAAATTCACTTTCAAACCTTTTTGGAGATAATATTCCTGAAACTTCTGCGTATCAGGTTTATTCAAAAACTTATACATTTAGCGTTCCAACTGAATACAATGCAAACAATTTAAGTTTCGTTGTAATGGTTGTGAAAGCAGATAATAATGCAAAAAACTCACAACACGCTGAGTTGGGTGAAAATAAAATTTTCCAGTAGAGCAAAAGCTTTACTAAAATCAAAAAACCCATCCCGAATTATTTCAGGATGGGTTTTTTAATTAATTCAATTTAAAGCTTACCCCAAAAAAGGATATCTATAATCTATTGGTGAAACAAAGGTTTCCTTCACCATTCTTGGCGAAATCCATCGATAAAGGTTCAACTTGCTTCCTGCTTTGTCATTGGTTCCGCTGGCTCTTGCACCACCAAATGGTTGTTGGCCAACAACTGCTCCAGTAGGCTTATCGTTGATGTAGAAATTACCTGCAGCGTTCTCAAGAATTTTCACAGCTACTTCCAAAGCATATCTGTCTTCGCTGAAAACAGCGCCGGTTAAAGCATATTCGCTAGTTTCGTCAACCAAATGCAAGGTTTCTTCCCACTTTTTATCCTCAAAAACATAAACCGTCAAAACCGGTCCGAATAATTCGGTGCACATAGTGGTATACTTTGGGTCTTTCACAACAATCACTGTAGGTTCAATAAAGTAACCTTTGCTCTTGTCATAATTTCCGCCAGCAATTATTTCCACATTTTTATCTTTCTTGGCGGCATCTATATATTTTGCAAGTTTATCAAAAGAACCTTCGTGGATTACAGCGGTAATAAAGTTATTCATATCTTCCGGAGAACCCATTTTAAATGAACTGAGGTCTGCAACCAAATCATTTTTCACGTCTTTCCAGATACTTTCTGAAATATAGCATCTGCTGGCAGCACTACATTTTTGACCTTGAAATTCAAAAGCACCGCGGCTCATTGCCGTGGCAACTTGTTTTGGGTTTGAAGACTTATGGGCAACAATAAAGTCTTTTCCACCAGTTTCGCCCACAATGCGCGGATAGGTTTTATAGTTGTGAATGTTGGTTCCTATTTTTTTCCAAATATCCTTGAAAACATGTGTTGAGCCTGTGAAATGAATTCCGCTGAAATCTGGGCTTGCAAGCACTGTTTCGGTAATCATCACCGGATCGCCCATCACCATATTTATTACTCCCGCTGGAACGCCTGCTTCTCTAAAAACATCCAAAATTACTTTTGCAGAATACACTTGGCTGTCGCTAGGTTTCCAAAGAACCACGTTGCCCATCAATGCCGCACTTGCGGGAAGGTTTCCGGCAATAGCGGTAAAGTTGAAAGGTGTAATTGCATAAATAAAACCTTCCAAAGGACGGTATTCAATTCTATTCCATGCGCTTGAAGTAGATTCGGGCTGTTCGGCATAGATTTCGGTCATATACTGAACGTTGAAACGCAGAAAATCTATTAGTTCACAAGCGGCATCAATTTCAGCTTGATAAATATTTTTGGACTGTGCGAGCATGGTTGCGGCATTAATCTTGGCTCTGTATGGCCCAGCAATCAACTCGGCGGCGCGAAGAAAAATTCCTGCACGTTGTTCCCACGGCATCACCGCCCATTTTTTTCTAGCCTCTAAAGCTGTTGAAATAGCTTCATCCACATTTTTCTTGGTAGCTTTATGATAGATTCCCAAAACGTGTTTGTGGTCGTGTGGGGGAGACATCGTGCTGGTGTCTTTGGTTTTCACCTCTTTACCGTTGATAAATAAAGGTACTTCCACTTTCGTGTCGTACATTTTTTTGTAGGTTTCAAGTACTTCCTTTCTTTCCGGTGAACCTGGCGCGTAGCTTTTTATTGGTTCGTTTACTGCAATCGGTACTTCAAAAAATCCATTTCCCATAACTTTTTTTATTTTTCTGTTTATGAAGATTGCAAAGGTACGAAAATTTTAGTGTTCAGTATTCAGTGGCAGTATGCAGTTTTGGAGTGTATTTAACTAAAATAGGTCTTTTATTCACAACAAAAATTTACTTTATTTATTAGTTTTACTGAACACTGAACACTGAACACTGAACACTGAACACTGAACACTGAACACTGAATACTTTTTAAAAAATGTGTACAATAACTTTCATTCCAAAATCAAATAAAGATTTTATTCTTACTTCCAATCGCGATGAAGCGCCGGGAAGAGAAACTTTTCCGCCAAAAATTTATAATGAGGAAGGTGTGAAAATGCTTTACCCAAAAGACGTCGTGGCAGGCGGAACTTGGATTGGTGTAAGTGATAAAAAGCGAATCGTTTGTTTAATGAACGGTGGTTTTGTAGCTCATCAACGAAGATCTTATTATAGAAAGAGTAGGGGTTTGGTTGTAAAAGATCTTTTGAAAGCTGACAATCTAAAAGAGGAAATTGAAAACTATGATTTCAACGAAATAGAACCTTTCACTGCTGTTTTGGTTGAATGGAAAACTGAAGTTCAATTATTCCAATTGGTTTGGGACGGAACGGATTATCATTTTTCCGATGAACCGTTGGCACCACATATTTGGTCTTCTTCGCCATTATATCCTGAAATGCTGAAGAAGAAACGGGAACAGTGGTTTTCAGAATTTTTGTTTGAAACTATAAAACCTTCGGAAGATGAACTGCTTCAATTCCACAAAACAGCTGGCGAAGGCGATTTGAACAGTAATCTTATTATGGACCGAGGGTTCATAAAAACAAAAAGTATTACGCAGATTTTCAAAAAGGAAGATGCTATGGAAATGCGCTACGAAGATTTACAAACAGGGGAGGTTAGTGATTCAGTGTTCAGTATTCAGTAATCAGTGTTCATTAGAGGTTGTCAGCATTTATTGCAATATCCTCAAAACAATAGAATCCACAGTATCCAAAGTATCCACAGAATCAATAGTATCTACAGAATCCAAAGTATCAATTCATAGAAAACGGAGCGCTTAAATTGAAAAGTGGAATGGAAACCCTAAACTTTCGGGTAGTTGTGAAGTTGACCATATTGTAGTGGCCTTTCATTGCGCCAAACGGGGAATATAAAAGACATCCGCTGGTATAGGCGTGTTTTTCGCCCGGCTTTAGAATAGGTTTTTGGCCTATAACCCCTTCGCCTTCCACCATTTCGGTGTTGTTCAGTGAATCTTTTATTTTCCAGCAACGGGCAGTTAGCTGCACGGTATCTTTACTTTGGTTTTCAATGGTTACGGTATAGGCAAAGGCATATTGCATTTTACGGTTTTTGTAAAACGTGCCGTCAAATTCGGTTTTTACCGAAATCTTAATCCCTTGTGTTACCTGTTGTACCATTTTTAATAGATTGCTGCGCTGGCTACTACAAAAATTGTTGCTGCTAAAGTTAATCCTATTACAAACACAGTGTTTAAAAATACAAATTTTATTAAAGTTAGCGGCCTACTCTGCCCGTAAAAATTTCGCAAAGCTTTGTAAAAATAAATTGGGCCAATAAAAATGAATAGACATCCAACCAAAAATTTCGTTCCAAATATAAGGTCGGGAATTAAGAAAAGAAGCATCGCTAAAAAGATAAAACTGAATATATGGAATATGAAAATCGTATGCTCGATATAGGTATAATTTTTACGGGAATAAATGAGCCAGAAAAACAACGCAAAAAAGGGAGTGAAGAAAAATAGGAAGAAAGGTATTTTGGAAATGACATAATTTATAAACTCCGAAGGCTTTTCCTGTATCTTCTCAAGGGTAGCGTTTTTTGAATAAACCCATCTGTTAAAGCCGGTATTTTGGTGATGTAGGCTGTCCAAGGCCACAGCAGGAGATTTGATTTTAGTTTTTTCGTAATATTTATTGTAGAGTGAAAATCTTTCAATGTAGCTTTCAGTAAATGACATGGTATCTAATGCCTCTTCAGAAATAGATTCGAAGTTTTTTTTGGATTCTTCATTTTTTAAGGAATCAGCAACTATTATGTTTTTTGAAGGATTTGCTGGAAAATTCTGTGTCAAGGAATCCAAGGTGATTATGTCAGAACTCGAGCCATTTAAATTCAACTGGTCAATCTCTGTATTTGGTTGGAAAACTTGAATCAAACTATTCAATAGAAAGTAAATAATGGATACGCTCAAAAAGAACCGAAACGGGTTTGCATACTTTAAGCGCTGCCCCTTCACATAATTGCGAGTAATGATGCCAGGCCTGAAAAGAAGATCTTTTAGCGTGTTTCGTAATCGGGAGTCGAAAACAACAATGCTATTCAGAAATTCACCAAAAAAATCTTTTGCTGAAAGTTGCTTATTGCTGTTCAATTGGGAGCAATACGGGCAATAAACATCACTTATATCAAGTGGTTGTTGACAGTTTAGGCATTTTGTTCCGCGGTATTGCAACGATTTTCTACTGCCGGAATTTCTATCTTTTTTGCGTTTCATTGCCTTCTGAAAAAAGAAATTGTTACTTCAATTAAATTTTAGAAAATCAATTGTTATTGATATTTGTGGAATTTGCATATCCTGTGCCGATGATTCGATCATACCTCGCACCCAAATCGCGGAAATAAACAATAACGGTATAGTCGTTTTCAGTCTGCCAAAAATTGCCGCTTACGGCACCTTCATCAATGCTTCCGTCACGGTTCACAACTACATATTTATAGTCGTAATATCCTTGTTTGAAAAGCCGCTCGTTTCTATAGGTATCACTTTTTGGGTCGTATTTCATATAGGTGCTGCCGTCTATGGTCCAGTTGTTGAAATTGCCATAAAGATGCAGTTCTTTGTCGCCCAAGTCGTCATAATACTGTAGATTGAAGTGCATACGCACATATTCTGCTTCAATATCCTGGTTTTGGGCATCTATATTTCTAACCACAAAATTTCCGTTTATATCGGGATTGTAGGTGTAAGGCCTGTCATATCTTGGAATATTGGTGTAAAGGTAATTTTCATACACATCAGTAACCTCTATGGAACGCACACCATTTGAAGCGGAGCGTTCGTCTTTATTGTCGAAAGCAAGAAACTCATTACCGCCCCCGAAATATGCTTCTTTGTCGTATCTATAAATAAGCTCATTCCCAATAGTGTATTGTGGCACTAAATCTGTGATTGCGGTTTTCAAGTTGCTGTTTTGAAGCACAAGGGTTTTAACGGTCTGTTTTGGGTTTATTAATAACAGATTTGGTGAATTGATGGCAAATTGGACCACTTGCATTTCATTGATGATTTTCAGGTCGCGGGCGCGTTTAATTTCTACGGCTACAGTTACAATGTTTTCAATCACTATAAATTTTCTTGTGAAAATAAGTTCGTTATCGCTATTGAAAATGCTAATCAAATAGTTTCCACTTTTTTCGATTGCCCGGGTCTCGCGGTTTGGAATGGTGAGTTGGTAATGCGAAAATATTTGAAGGGTATTTAGTGAGTTTTGGTAGGTTTCTATTCGCACATCGTCAAAACCGTCCAAGTACTCGCTTTTGGAGAGATCGCTGAGGGACCAATCAAAATTGTGGTGGGTGATGGTGTAATAGTAATCTTCTTCTTCGCCATTAAGTGCGTCAAACGATAAATTTACTTGTTCGCCCAGACGTATAATTGGCAGTTGGCTAAGGTCCGTAGCGCCGCGGAATTGGACAGTGCTGATATATGATGGTTCTACTTTTTCCACGATTTGGGCGAAAGATGGTACGGACATTAATGCCAATAATAGGAAAATTTTCAAGTTTGAATTCATGTTTTTAATTTTCGGATTTCTTCTTTTAAAATAGGAATGTCTTTTTGGATGATGCCCAATAGAAGCTCGTCATCAATTGAGTCGTAAGAGTGGATTATCAAATTCCTTAAGCCTACAATATTTCTTATTCCAGAAATTAATTTTGTTGTTTCAGGATCCAGTTTCGAGAGATTGTTGACCGCTTCCCCAATTATTTCAAAGCATCTTTCGGCGGCTTCCTTAATGGAATCAATTTCTTCAATAATTCTTTCAATATCGAGAATATATTTCAGAATCTTAGTCCTCATAGATCGATATTTTGGTAGTGTCAATCTCGTTTTTGAGGATAGGATTTTTAAGGGATTTTTCTGAAACCAAATCTATATTTCTATTGAAGACTTTTTTTAAAGCTTCCAAGAAATCAAAATAATTATCGGCATAGTCCAAAAGATTTATGGAGCTTGAAAATCTTACCAAAAAATCTAAGTCACTATTTTTATTGAAAGAGCCTGTTGCAGCTGAACCAAATAATGAAATGGATTCAACTTTGTGCACTTTGCACAATAGTTTTATTTGGTCTATGTTCTTTTTTACGATGGAAACCATGCGTCGAATGTAATAAATGGATTGGGCTATTTTATGAGTGAATAAAGATAAACAAATTTTGTGCCTCTTCCATTGATGTTTTTCGTAATGCAATTGATGTGTTGTTTTTTACTGCAAATCTTCGTCAAGCAACAGTTTTATTTCCTTCCTAAAACCCTATTACATTACAAATTATCAATCCGCCAAATAGAAATGCAAATGGTGAAATCAATTGAAAATAAATTGGTTTAAGCATATCGGCACTTTTCATTGAAAAATTGTGGTGTGTTTTTCTCGGAATAAAATAAAGCACAAACGACGTTATGCCCATAAACCATCCAAATATTTTAAATGCCAATGGAAATTTCGAAAAATCAGCATATAAAATCAAAGCTATTGCTGGAATCAATCGGATTGTAATTTCCGCATAGTTTATAAAATTTGTACTTCCAGCTTTTCTTAATGTTGCTCTTGCTTTTCTTGGTGCAAAAAGCATTATAAATCCCACAAAAATTATAAATATTCCGAACAATAATATTGTCCATTTTGATATTGTTGTGATCATAATTTTTGTCAATTTATTTTTTTCCAAACTGTGGACAGACCAAGCCATAACTTATATACGTATGCAGTTTGCGGGCGTTGGGCTTTGTATATAGATTTATATTAATTAATTTATTTCAATCAAAGAAAAACTCAAAATGAGCAAAAACAAAAATTACAAAGACCAAAATCGTCGCTAAATTTAATATTAGAAATTTGCGGTAATTTTTGAATTTGGCAATAAACATTAAAATTATCGAAGCAAATAACAAAAATAAAAATGCAATAAAGAATGATGAGCCTAGAAAATTATTAAAATGATAGCCTGCTTGACGATAATTGTTTGAGTCAAATATTTCTGATAAATTATCAAATATAAAATCAGAAAATATCATAAACAAAAGAAATAGAAATATAGCAAGCCATTGAAATTTAGTCAGCAACAGATTTTTCTTAAATATCAAATGAACCAATAGAATGCTCTGAATATAAATTAAATATGGGATTGTCGCCATTGGATAATGAAAACACCAATATCTATACTTTGCCAAATTATCTCTGCCGTATGAGAAAGTTGCTTGCGTTTCAATATATCCGGGAACCAAATTAGGATTATTGATAAAATTCCAATTTGTTATTAAGAAAATACCAAGTGCAATACAAGTTATTATCAACACTATGAGAATCGCATAAGTAATAAATTTGGAAAATTCTATCATATTTTTTGGAGGAGAATTTTCTTTAGATAATTTTTAATTCAGTTATCATTTTTTCCGCTTGCACACAACTGGTTTATATTGGCTACTATAGTTTTTTTTAAACCCCTATTTGGAATGCTATACCCTACTTTTGCTATTAGTATCTAAATACATTGTATATCAATATTAACACTTTTTCTTAAATTCCAAAAAAGCTTTTCCCCCATAAATCCATATATATAAATATATTGGCATTCGACTATTTTTTAGGGAAGACAATTATTCTTTGAATACAAAAAGCTACCTCTTAGATACATAGCTTTTTGATATTTGATAAATGAATAATTCAAACTATTGTTTAGCTGTTGCAGGACTAATTACAGTTTTAACTTCATTAATAGAATTTGCAGGAAAACCTCCTTTTTTAGCATGCTCCTCTATTAATGCAATACTTTCTGCTTTGTAAACACAGTAAATTTTATCTCCTGTAACATAACTGTGTTGCCACTCAATTTTTGGTCCCATTTCTTCTAGTACTGTACAGGATGTTTGAGAGATGCCTTGTAGTTGTTCTGCTGTTAAATTCCCTGCTCCCGGAATAATACGTTCGATTACATAAGTTTTCATAAGGTCATTGCTTTTAGATGTTGTTTGACTTTGTTGTTGTGCCTGCGCATAGTTTAGTGTAAACACAATAAGGATTAAAACTAATTTGATTGTTTTCATGATATTTGTTTTAAATATTAATACTTTAAAAGTAATCAACTTAAAATCAAATAATTATGTTTTTAGTCTAAAAAATCACAATTTTGGTTCAGTACTTTTTTTTGGTTGTAGGTAACGGTTTGGCTAACCATAGGGCGGAACTTTTACCACAAAACTTGATTTGAAAAACTAAACTTCCATTAACCACAAAACTGTCTTTGGAACACGACCGCGAAGCTGCACCGAAGGTAAACCCCGCCTTTTGGGTAGCTGCTGTTAGCGGTTCGTGCTTTTTCTCCTGTCATTTTTCAATTGTCAAAACATTTTAATTCCTCTTATAGCTCATTCAAAAAACTGAACTTTATTTTGGTCTGTTTTACATGTACTTCAAGACTTTCGGGTTTTGTAAATCGTTTTTAAGTTTCAAGCGCAGCTGCCAGGCTTTTTAGCTTATCTGGTATTTGGTTAACTGGTAAAACAAAATCAACGCAACCTGCTGCCTGAGCACTGAGCGGCATGTGGCCAACTTCGGCAGACGAGTCTTGGGCAAAGGTTTTTCCTCCGTTGGCTTTGATATGCTTACAGCCTAAAGTGCCATCGTCATTATATCCGGAAAGGACAATGCCGACCGCACGAACACCCATTGCCTCTGCAAGAGAAATGAAAAATAAATCAACCTGTTTGTTCCTGCCAGTCCGAGGAGAAATTAATTTGAGCTTATAATTTTCCACAGTAAGATCTGAGTCCGGAGGCATTACATAAACATGATTCGTATGGATCGACATCCCATTAGAAGCCAAGTGGACTGACATTTCCGTGTGCCTCGACAGTATTCTAGTTAACTGACTATGGGCCGTGGGCATCATGTGAGAAATAATAACAAAGGCCATTCCTGTATCGGGCGGCATTGCCTCCAACAGTTCTCGGTATGCGTTAAGTGCGCCAGCTGATCCACCAATTCCTACAATAAAAATAGGCTGGAATGTTTTCATTGAGTATTATTTATTTTTTTTATTCTCAGCAACATTCTTATCAAAATTCTTTTTCTCATTTCGGTTAAAAGTAGATTCATCATAAGGTGTCACGCTAATTCCATCATCACTCATAGTAAATTTGTGCACATCAGTATTATGGTTAGTGCCACGAGACTTCACAATGAATACTTCACGGGTGCGTCTTCTGCCTTCATCATCTTCTACCATTCTCACAACGATCCAGGTGTCAATCAGTGATGAAACACCGATTTCGCCACTTGTATTACTTTTAAAATTAGCAGAAACAAGGCTTGTAAAAAAAGTCGTGATGCCCTTTGATTTAAAGAGGTCAATCATACGGGTAAGCATAGAGGCAACTTCCCGCTCATCGCCTTCGCCAATAAGACTTGTGAGTGGGTCTACCACTACAGCTTTTG
>JBBQUI010000067.1:0-14469 GCA_038212575.1 Flavobacteriales bacterium | reverse complement strand
AATAATGGGAATGAAAAACTGGGGCCGCACCACGTACATTTTTTTAAATCTATGTGCTACATCAACTATTCCTGTGTTATAGAATTCGTTTTCGGCTTCAAGTAAAGAAACCAGCACTGCATATTCACATTTCTTTTCTATTCGGTCTTTGTCCAGTTTGGCGAAAAAATCATCATTCCTCTTTTTTGTAGCAGTTTCGTCATTCTCATTTTTCATTTCGAACATAATAGAAATGATTTCATTACCAGCTTTATCGGTTTCCCTATAAATAAAATCGCCTTTGTTGCCACCTCTTGCATCGTTATCTTTTTCAAAATAGACATTTTGAAAAGCTGTTGCCCGCAGTTTATTGAACTCTGCTTCACAATGCTGTTCCAAGGTTTCGCCAATCATTTTTGTAGAAAGCTTTTGCTTAAAGTCTTTTAAACGTTCAATATCCTCATCTTTCATTTTGATGATTTCGTCCTTTACCTTGAGCTTATCGGTAAATTTCTCGTTTATGGATTTTTCCAGTAACTGTGTTTCAGTTTCTTTTATTTTTAAATCAGTGGCAAGATTATCACGCTCTTTTTCAATTGCCCGAATGGCCTCTCCAACGGTGAGTTTTTTGTCAATCTCTGCATTCTGAATTTTCGATTTCATATCAGAAATCTCAGCTTCTTTCTTAGCTAATTGCTCTGCAAGGGAGCGTTCACTTTGGGCTTTCATTTCAGCGATTTCTCTTTCTTTATTTGCTAATTTCTCGGCAAGTTCACTATCACTTTTAGCTTTTAATACAGTTAGTTCATTATCCTTTTTTGCAAGTTGGTCTTGCAACGAATTTTTTATGTTGGCTTCTGCGAGCTTAACCGCATTTACCTTTTCGTTTTCTGCAAGTGCCAGGCGTTTGTTTAACTCGTGTTCAAATTGATGATCGCGAACCTGCTTAAGTATATCAGCAAATCCAGCTTCATCAACTTTAAAGGCTTTCTTGCAATTGGGACATATTATTTCGTTCATTTTTTGTTTGTTT
The DNA here is from genome assembly GCA_038212575.1 of Flavobacteriales bacterium. Lineage (GTDB taxonomy): Bacteria > Bacteroidota > Bacteroidia > Flavobacteriales > Flavobacteriaceae > Aequorivita. Next base: position 13,457 of record JBBQUI010000067.1, on the reverse strand, counting down.
TAATGTGCCACGACGGATTTGTATAAGATAAGTAGTTGTTTTGCAAAAACATGCCCTATTATTTTATAGGTTGTTGCATTAGTGCATTTTCGCTAATCTTAAACGTCAAGCGATAATTTTAAACTTCCGCCCAATCCTTCCCGGATTATTCTCATCAAGGTCGAAAGTCGGATGTCACTTGCATTGTTTTCAATTCTCGAAATATAGTTTTTCGTGGTTCCGGCTTTTTCTGCAAGTTGTTCTTGAGTCAGATTCTGTCTTTTTCTTGCTTCTTGAATTAGAACTCCAATTTTAAAGGTTTCAAATTCTTCTTGAAATTTCTCACGGGATTCAGTTCCCACTTTTCCGTACTGCTCGTCCAAATGGTCGTCAAACGATGTAATTCTCTTATCTGTTTTCATAATATTCTTTTTTTAGTCGTTCCGCTTTTTTAATTTCATTTTTGGGTGTTTTCTGGGTTTTCTTTTGAAAAGCGCTCAACAGGATAATTAAATTTCCTTCATCAAAAAAACAGAAGATTCGGAATATTCCGTTTCCTGCCGAGATCCGCACTTCCCATAGTCCGTCTGTATTCGTAAGGTGTTTAAAAACTTTTCTGGAACAATTCGAGTAGTCTTTAAAAGCAAAAGTGCCCAGTCAATTTTATTACGAACAGCAAGCGACTGTTTAAAATAGAAATCCTTGAAATGGTTCTCGTAAAATCCTATTTCTCGTTTAAACTCGTTCAATTTCGGTGGTAGTTAAAAGCATCTCAAAGTTATCTAAAAAGGTAACATTCTCCAAATTTATAAATCAATTTTAATGCGAAGACGGATTTCTAGTATTAATGCATGGTTCGTACAAAAATATTGCGCTGAAAAAGAGCGACTATCATGCGGTTAAGAACAAGACATTAGCCGCGGCTAATTAATTATTATCTTTTCTTTTCAATAAGCCATATTTAATCCCGATAGCTATGCGGGATGACGACTTTGAAAAATGTCCAAACCTCTGGTTTTGCAACAACTTGCTCAATAATCTTGAATTAAAACTTCCGTCGGAATATTTAAATTGGCGTTTAATTTTCTAATCATTTCCAAAGTCAATTTGCGTTTTTTGTTCATTATTTCGCTAACACGACTTTTGAAACCAATCATATCCACTAAGTCCTTTTGTTTTAAGCCCATTTGTTCCATTCTGAAATTGATTGCTGAAATTGGGTCTGGCATTCCAATCGGGAAATTCTCGTTTTCATAATTGTCAATTATTATTGCCAAAATTTCTAATTCATCGCCATCTTCCGTTCCTCTTTTAGCATCAAAAATGATCTCTAAACGCTCAAGTGCATTTTTGTAATCCGCTTCGTTTCTAATCGGTTTTATTTTCATCTTAAATTTCGTTTGCGTTAATTTTATCATATTCGGCGTGAGTTCCGATAAATCGTATCCACGCGAGTTGATACTCAAAGTTGAATTTTACAATCAGCCGGTAATCGTTTCCTTTGATGTTAAAAACAATCCGATTATCCTTTAAAATACTTGCGCTCGGATATTCTTTTTTGAGTTCGTTAATCGACATCCAATTTGATTTTTCGATTTCTCGGTACCACGTTTTCAATTGAAGTTCGCAATCGCTGTGTTTTTCCCAAAAATCTCGTAATGTTCCTCTCGAAAATATTTTCACATCAAAGTATTTATAGCAAATATAATAAAAAAGTTACCAAAATGATAACTTTTTATTTGAGCATTATGGAGACTTTGCAAATATACCCGACCTCTTAATTTGCAACAACTTGCCCTGTTACTTTTATAGGCTGTTACTCTTTGTTATTTCGGTTCGAGTTGGTAATTATTGACCAGAACCGAAGCAGAAATTTGAAGTGTTTTTTCTAAATCTCTAATCATATCGACAGTCAATCTTTTCTTTCGGTTCAGAATTTCCGATACTCGGCTTTTCCCACCGATTATACCAACCAAGTCTTTTTGGCGCATATTCAATTCTTCCATCCGTATTTTTATGGCCTCGATTGGGTCGGGCGCCTCAATGGGATAATGTTCGTTTTCGTAATTCTCGATAAGCATCGAAAGAATTTCCGCCTCGTCGCCCTCTTTTGTATCGATTGGGGCATCGAAAATTACTTCCAAACGTATAAGCGCATCTTGGTAATTTTTGTTAGTTTTAATAGGCTTTAACTCCATAATTAATTTTTTAAATCGTGTCCGCATCTATTTTGTCATATTCAGCGTGTGTGCCAATAAAACGAATAAATGCCCATTGTTTTTCGTAATTGAATTTAACAATCAGTCGGTAATAATTTCCTTTTATATTGAAAACTACGCGACCGTTCTTTAAAATACTTGCGTTGATGTAAGTTTGTTTGACGTCATTGGGCGAAAACCATTTGACACTCTTTACTGTGTCATACCAAGTCTTTAAATACTGTTCAGAATCAACGTGGCTTTCCCAATATTCTCGAAGCGTACTTTTTACAATGATTCGTTTCATCAGTCCAATTATGAAACAAAAATACAATTAGTTCTCAAATGTAGAACTATTGGAGGTTGTTTTTTATATAAAAGGGGAAACATTTAAATGAATACCTCATAGTATTTATCCCAGGATATATACCTATGTCTTTATTTAACAAATCATCAACAACCGGTGCTGTCCATTTTTTTCTTCTGGTGCACGATGAAGACAAGGAGGAACTTTACTTTCGGGATGATCAATCGCCAACCGCCATAAATGACCAATGCCTAAGCTGATGGGTTGTGCTTGAGGTAAAGCTTGATAGTGTAGATCAAAGAAATAGTCACTTAAAAAGGCTTCAAAACCAGCATCTGGGCCACCATATAGTTTTTTGAGTTCAGCGAGTATTTCGGGAATAAGGATTTTTTGTATGCCTTGCGAATTGGGCAATATATCACTCGGCTCACCATAATAGGTGCATAAAAAGGTGTCGGTTGGTACGGGAGAGCGATCTACGTGAAAAGAATAAACATCGGTTGGAAAAAAAGGAAAGGCATCATCTCTGTCATAGTATTTTATCAGATTAAGGGTTGGAGATGCACCATGTGCTGTCAGCATTTTTAGGTCATTCAGAAGGATTTCACGAGCAAGCTGCCCTTGTTCACTTAACTGTAGCTCAAGAAGCTCCTCTTGATCAAGTGTTGCTATATTTTCGTTTAGTGCTACTTGTTTAACAATCTCAGAAAAATCACCTGTTAGTTGTCGCGTCCAACAAATCGCGTTCATTTCTCCTTGAAAAGGCGTGGAAACCAAGTCTTGAAAATTTATGACACGGTGAATTTGATTTGCAGTATGGGATAAATTTATCATAGGGCAGTTGGTTGATGGTTGATGGTTGATGGTTGATGGTTGATGGTTGATGGTTGATGGTTGATGGTTGATGGTTGATGGTTGATGGTTGATGGTTGTTTCAATTTGTAAATAAATTCTTCTATCTCTGTTTGTCGTGCATTAGCAAAACCTTTGTCCGTGCCGATTTTTACAAATCCACATTTTTCCAAAACTTTTTGCGAGCCTAAATTGTCAAAGGCAACCCGTCCAAAAATAGGTCTTGTGTTTTCAAGGGTCAGAAACATTTTAAGTGCTGTGGTTGCAATTCCTTTTCCCCAAAAGTTTCTATCTATCCAATACGTAATTTCAGTGTCGCCCTGCATTTCAAATTTTGCAATACTACCTGCGATGGTTTCGTAAACCAAAATTGTCTACATGTTTATTGTGGGGTCATTTAGATGTTTTGAATATTTTTCAAAATATGTTTCTTTGTCGGTAGGGTCTTTTGGAGTAAATGCCGCTAAGTAATTAGCCTCATTATTAAGTTGAAATTGAAAGAAAAGTTCTAAGTCGGGTTTTTTGGTTTTCCTAAGTTTTAGTTGTTTATTCTGCATCGTGATTCTGTTATTTACTGCTTTGCGATGTTTGTTATAATGAAGGGGACCGTGTTTGTATGGTTTCGTTTTGTGAAAATCCGTGAGTATTTTTCCGCCGTAAACCGAAGATAGTAAAAGTGCGAAGATTTTCCGAAATGAAAATTATTAACAATGAACTATATAAGGCAGAAGTTTAATCCTCGAGCATTGTATTTATCAAAGCAGTACATACTTCCGGTTGGTCAAGCCAAGGACAATGCCCAGCATTTTTAACTACTTCAAATTTACAATCTTGGATTGCTAACGTTTTAGGCCTGCCTGTTTCGGGGTTTTCAAACGCATCTTTGTCTCCCCATATAAACCTTACGGGAACTTTCAATTGGTGTAATATATCACCTATATATAAGCCTTTTTTCCAGCCGGTCAAAGTGAGTACATTTTCTAACAACGTAAGAAATCCCATTTCATTCCCTGATATTAATTGCCCGTAGTAACAATGTTTAAAGTAATCATCTGACAATTTCTTAACATCGGCAACCAATATTTGTTTGTGAACTTTTTTTACATTTTTTTCACTTGGCTTCCCAATGGTATTGACCAGGAAACGATTCAATTCTTTCGTTCCCAATAACCTTAAAATAAGAGGAATCTACAAATTCATTCCTGCAGGCGCACCTATTAACAGAAGTTTTTCTACTCTTTCATGATATTGCATGGCAAAACAAATGCTAAAATACCCTCCCATAGATTGCCCCATAAATGAGGCTTTGTCCAGCTCTAAGGCATTCATAAACGAGAAAACAAATTCAATTGCACTTTTTTGAAAGTCAACCCCAGTGTAATCAATGTTATCCGACAGGCCACACCCAGGTCGGTCCAACACATATAAATGATACTGAGTTGAAAGGGATTTAAGAATATTAAACCATTCACTGGAATGACTGCCCCCGCCGTGGATTAAGATAAGAGGTTTCCCTTTTCCAATTTCGAGGTAATGGACCTTTTTTACGGGACCTTCAGTCATTACCATTTTTGATTGCGGTTGAATCTCCTCCTTGTCAAAAAGTATTTGTCTTGTTTTTTTGTATTCTTCGGTAGCGTCTATATTGCTTGGATATTTTATAATTTTTGCAAACGTTTAGCGGCTACACTTGAGTTGCGACGATAGGAGGAGTGTGTTTTCCACGAAGATTTGTCCCCGATGTCAGCACGAAACTTTGTTCAAAGCGATTTACAATGTGTTTTGGGTTGCGAATAAAATATCTTTCATCTTGTCAACATGAAATTGTATATCTTCTCCTTTTTCCCGATAGCTTGCTGCCATTCTAGATAAGCCTTTTTTATTATTATCGTCTTCCATTTTCTTCAAAAGATTACTGCGCTCCTCCATAATGCGCAAGGCTATCCATAGTGTAGATTCCAATATTTCACCTTGTTTCACTACCAAATCTTTTTCAGAATACGAATGCCCAATATGGCAACGGTACCGGTCTGATTTTCCATTTTTTTTGGGGATGTCCCACAATCCGCCCCCACAATCAGGACAGGCATAAATACTTTTTTCGCCGATTTGTTTTACATGCTCATAATCCACTACTACTCTTTCAGCAATTTCAGATTCTATAATTACATCTTTTGGGGCAGCAATTTCCTCTGGGTTGGTTTGGGTAATTTCAAAAATTGAATCACCCATTTGGTGGAGCGGCATGCAGTAATCAACTTCCATGTTATTGAGAACTGACAAGGGCATGTCTGGATATTCTGCTTCGTTAGGGTCTTGTACCATGCAGGTTCCTCCACTTCTTTTAATTGCTAACATGCCTGTAGTTCCGTCATCAAGCGAGCCTGTTAATACAATCCCAATAACTCTTGTACTGTAAGCGGCAGCGGCTGAACGGAACAATACATCAATGGAAGGGCGCCAACGATTTTCCTCAGGGCCGCGACCAAGAATAATTTTATTTTTCTTAATGAGTAAATGTTGATTGGGTGCGGCAACGTAAATATGTCCTTTTTCTATTGAAGCATCTTCTTTTGCTACTTCACATTTTAAAGAGGTGTGCGGTTGAAGCCGATGCACCAAAAAATCACTGATACTTGTGCGGGATAAGTGCATCACGATAAAAAAAGCTGCATCCATATTTTCTGTCAACTGCGAAACCAATTCTATTAAGGCATTCATACCGCCTGCCGAAGTGCCAACAACAATAATAAATTTAGGTGTTTTCATTTTTTAAAATTTTAGATTATTAAGATTGCTGCCGTTGATTTGAAAACGAAGGGGAAAATACTATAAGCGTTTGAAAAATGCTTGTTCTAAAATTATCCTATCGTTCATCTCTAGTAAATCGGTTCCGTGTTAGCGGTGTTCCATAAAATGGCATACAACCTTTGTATAAACGCATGTTTTTATATCTATTTTACTTTTATCCCCAACAAGTGCGCAAGTGTATCTTCAAATATAAATAAAAATAAAATTTCCCATTACGAAAAATCGAAAGGGGGGAAATTTTCAAATACCAAATAACAAATTCCAAATACCAAATTTCAAAGGGCTATGGTTTGAGATTTGGAATTTTATGCTTGTAATTTAGAATTTATCTTTCTATCGTTCTAAAAGTCAAATTAACCCTCGGGGAATGTATTTTCTTGGTAGGTGGTAATCGATGCAACCAATGGCTTTGTGTTGTGCCTTTCATTATTAAAAGACTGCCGTGTTCCAAGTTTAGGGAAATGGTTTCTTTTGTTTCTTTATGTTTAAAGGCAAACTTGCGTTCCGCCCCAAAACTTACGGAGGCTATGGCGCCGTTCTTTTTTAGATCTTTTTCGGCATCGCTGTGCCAGGCCATGCCCTCTTCGCCGGAATGGTAAAGGTTTAGAAGGCAACTGTTGAATGTTTCGTCGCTCTTTGCTTCAATCTGTTTTTTAAGTTGAAGTAATTCCGGAGTCCACAAATTGGCTTTTTTGGTGATTTTGGAATAGGTGTATTCAAACTCGCGTTCGCCATACCACGCTACTTTGCGTTTGGTAACAATCTTTTTGCCAAAGATTATTGCCTCATCGTTTTTCCAATCGATTGTATTCAGCAGTATTTCATAATAACGGTTGGCCTCATCTTCAGAAAACACTTTTCCATAGTAATTCACGGTGCCGTCTTTTGGGAGTAGGTTTTTTTCCGTGTCCATTTTAATGTTGAACAAATCTATTTGCGACATGGTTTATCTAAAAAGGTTTCTTCAAAAGTATTAAAACCCAATATTAAAATCAAGCCGTATTCGGTCGCCGCTTTCCTTGGCTATTCCGTACGGCACCAATTGCTCCACGGTAAAGAACCGCACTTTTAAATCCATGTTTTCGGCAAAGGCATAGCCAGCCATTATTTCAAGCCCTTTATAGTTGGTAAGCCTTCCATCTGCAGAGCCTTGGGAAGAATAATCCCAACGAACCCAATCGTTTTGGGCCAAATAATCCACTGCGGCAAAACGTTCCAAATACATATAGGTCAGCTGAACTTTCCAATCGCCTTTTTTGTCCAACTTCCCGATACCAGCATTCGCCACATAGCCTGTTTTTTGGTCCTGTAAATTCTTCGGAATGGAATCGTTGCCGCTGTAATCCTTTACGTTTTGATAATAGTCAAACCCGACGGTAATTTTGGGTTTCATAAAGACGTCAACTTTTGTCCCAAGATGAACTATGGAATAATCAATATTAAAAGTATCACCGCCATCGGGAATGTTGGGCATATTTTTGAAATAATAAAAAGCGGGGAAAAACTTCACCCTGTTTTGCCAATGCGAAGAAACCAGCTGAATTCCCTCAAAATAGCTGTCTTTATCCAAAGAACTGTTGCTGGTGGCAAAGATGAAATGTCCGGTATTCACTTTTAATGACTGCACAAATTCGTTCTCAAAATTAAATTTCCCCGAAAGGGAGACGCCTTCGGGGAATACATTATCGCTCCAAAAAAGCTCGTTCTGTTTTTCAAAAGGGAAGGTGTTTTTCCCGATCCAAGCGCTCAACCAATTATAGTTGAAACTGGCATATATCTTTTCAAAAGCAATGGGCAAACTACTAAACTGGTCGCCCAAAGTGAGCTGCGGATCTTGCTGCTTTTCAGGTTGCCCAGTACGGATCCGCATTCCGAAGGAAACCCAATCTTTATAGTCATAAGTTGCGCCAAGTCGTGCGCGATACCGCAATCGGGTTCGGTCCTCGCGGAACGAGCCGTCCGATTTTCGGGAATTCCAGTCTGGTTCAATCCTAAATCTAAAATCGCCGGAGAACTTTAATTTTTTTTGAATACTGTCGTTCTGGGCATTTAAAAAAATAGGGAACAACAGCAAGAGCAGAAGGTAGGTTGTTTTATTCAAAATTGTATAATTGGTTGGTTAGTGCGTTAATAAAACGGTTTTTCTTCCCGTTAAAACGAAGCGTTTAAATTAATGATTTTGTTTCAAACAAAATTACACCACAAGGCTATTTTATTTTATCTGGTTATTTTTTAAAAAGAATAAAAATGTATCTTAGTTGTTCATTATGAAATGATTGCTTGAGTATTGAGTATTGAGTATTAAGTATTGAGTAACCAGTTTCACAAATTCACAAATTCACAAACTCACAAACTCACAAATTAAAAAAAAACTAAATTATGAGTATTATATTACTTCTTCTTGGCGTCCTTGTAGTGATTGCCATTTTACTCGTCATCGTATTTAACCGTTTTGTAAAAAACAAAAATCTGGTGAAAGATGCCTGGAGCAATATTGATGTTGCCCTAAAACGCCGGTACGATTTGATTCCAAACCTTGTGGAAACGGTAAAAGGCTATGCCGCACACGAAAAGTCAACCTTAGAAAGTGTTATCAACGCCCGAAATGCCGCTATGGCCGTGCCTTCTGATGATATTAATGGACAGATTAAAGCTGAAAACCAGTTGCAACAAACCCTTCGGAGTATTTTCGCTTTAGGAGAAGCATATCCAGATTTAAAAGCGAATGCAAGTTTTTTGGACCTGCAGCAAAAACTTAACGAGATAGAAGAAAACCTTGAAAGAAGTCGCCGTTACTACAATGGCACTGTGCGTGAAAACAATACCTATGGCGAAAGTATGCCGGGCGTGTTGTTTGCAGGAATGTTCGGTTACCAACATTTCGATTATTTTGAAGCAGATCAGGCCACCCGTGAAAATGTGAAAGTGAGTTTTAATTGAGAAAAAAGTCGATGAGTTTATGGGTCTATGAGTTTAGGAAAAATGAAATAGCAATTTAGTAATCCAAAAATCCAACAATCCAACAATACAATAATCCAGTAATCCCAACCAAACCTGGAATGAGCATCAACATCGTCATAAAAAAAGAAAACACCCACTTTCGGTCCAATAAAAAACTGTTCCTGCTTCTTTTTGGACTCCTTTTGTTTCTGAAAGGATTTGCCCAGGATTTTGAGGTGAACCATAGCCAAGTTAATATCTACATCAACGAGGATGGGTATTTTGATGTGGTTGAAAATTACGATCTAAACTTCACGGCTTATAAACACGGAATTTACAGAGATATTCAAGTAAATTATGATTTGCTTACCGCCGAAGGAAAGCAGGAAAAGCGAAGGATCAAAATCAGAAAGGTTGATGTGCCGGATCATAAATTTGAGTCAGATCCAGATTTTGTTCAAAAGTTGAGCGATAACCTCCAAATAAAAATAGGCGATAAGGATGTAACGGTTATTGGCCCGCAGCACTATCAAATAAAATATAGGGTTTATAATGCATTTCTGTTTGAAGATTCCCATATTCGGTTTTACTGGAATATCAAACCCCCGGGATGGAATACTTCTTTTCGTCAAATGGACTTCAGCATTCATCTTCCAAAAAATATGGATGCCAATTTGGATGATATATTTGTGTATTCCGGTTTTACCGGCGAAACCACAGTCAGTAAGGATTTTGAAGTAAATTATATTGACGGGGTCTTTACGGCAAAAAGCCGCGAAAATTTTCTTTCCGTTCCCGGACAAAGCGTGACCGTTTTGCTTAATCTTCCTGTCGGGTCCATAAAGGAGCTGAAGCCGTGGTGGCCTTTTTGGACTAATAATGGTTGGATGCTGATACTTGGCGCCATGCTTTTTGCTTTTTATTGGGTTTGGAACAAATATGGTAAAGACGACAGGGTAGTAGCTACCACCAGTTATTTTCCGCCTAATGGAGTAGATCCTGCAATGGCTGGTTTTTTGGTTGACGATGACGCAGATACACCTGACCTAATTTCCCTGATACCTTATTGGGGCTCACGGGGCATTATTAAAATGGAGCAGATTCCCAAAAAAGGATGGCTTGGGAAAGATGATACAAAACTAACGCAGCTTCGGCCTTTACCTGAAGGCGCTCCAGATTATGAGGAGAAAATTTTCAAGGGACTCTTTGGAAGCAGCAGTAGCACCAGCGAAAAGGAAGTATTGGTTAGCAGTCTAAAAGATTCTTTTTATACTACGATGGCCAGCGCTAAAAAACTGTTGGGAGACAAGGCCCAAATTTATTATGACAAAGAAGCCAAAAATATGCAGACCAAAACCATCGTTAGTGTTTTGCTGCTTGGTATTTTACTGTTCGTGATTTTTTTGCTCACTTGGGGACTTTGGGCCGCTTTGGCGATAATTCCCATTTCGATATTTCTTTTGTTTATGACCATCTATATGGTGAAGAAAAATTCCACGGGAAACAGGGTTTATTCTGAATTGAAAGGGTTTAAAAATTTCATAAAAATAGCAGAGGAAAACAAACTGAAAATGCTGTTGCAGGATAGCCCATCCTATTTTGAAACCACGATGGGTTATGCGCTTGCTTTTGGTTTGTTCGACCAATGGGCGAAGAAATTTGAAGCTCTAAATTTACAACCACCCAGTTGGTACACCTCTTCTGCAGGCGCGTTCACGATGCACAATTTTGCGAATTCGTTTTCAGATTCCATTTCTTCGGCTCAGTCCACGATGGTCAGTTCCCCTTCCAGCAGTGGCTCTTCGGGCGGGGGCGGTTCTTCCGGTGGCGGTTTTGGCGGCGGTGGCGGTGGAAGCTGGTAATATTTATTAATTGAAGTCAGCATTGTCTGGTTAAAAATCATATTATGTCCCTACAGGACATTGATTTAATTGTGATCGGTTGATTAACTATATTTTGTCCGCCGCGGCGGAGCGTATGCCGTTAGGCATTTAATATGGGTAATAAAATAGCACCCATTGAAAGCCCAGTCCCGTAGGGACTGCATATATTATATAGCTGCTCGGAATTAGTAATTACTTTTTCGGACACTACTAAATTAATGTATGTGATTGGGCATAACGGATGTGAAAATACTTTTTGAAAAGACTTTTATTTTCAAAATATATAATTAAACAACTAAAACCAACTGTTATGACAACCCGTAGAAAATTTATCAAGCAGGTATCTGTGGCTGCTGCAGGTACCATTTTATTGCCAACTCCTTCTTTTGGAAACATTTTCACCCCAAAAGCAAAATCCGTAATCATTATTGGCGCAGGCTTCGCAGGACTTGCTGCAGCCTATAAACTTAAACAACGAAACATTGATTGCATTGTTTTGGAAAGTCGTCCTCGCATCGGCGGTCGAGTTTTTTCACACCAAATGGATAAGGATTTGGTGGTTGAACTCGGTGGCGAATGGGTGGGCAATTCGCATACACGAATCCACGAACTGTGTGGCGAACTGAACTTGGAACTTCAAAATAACCAGTTTGAAACCCACATGATTTACAAAGGTGAATATTCCCCTGCAGGGAAGTGGGATTACAGCAATAACTGGAATAACAAAATGACTAAAATGCTGGAAGATTACGGCAATCTTACCGAAAAGGAAAAGCTTATCATGGACAAAATGGATTGGTGGCGCTATTTGGTTCAAAACGGTTGTGACGGCCGCGATCTGGACATCCGCGAGCTTTTAGACAGTACCGATTTTGGGGAAAGTATTCGTCAGGTTTCTTCCTTTGCGGCTTTGGCAGAATATGCCGAAAGCAGCGAAAAGAACGAAATGGATCTTAAAATAAAAGGCGGAAATGGAATGCTTGCTGAACGCCTTTCAGAAAAAATAGGAAAGGATAAAATTTTGCTGAAACACACAGTTAGCAAAATTGTACAGGATGGAAAAGTAAAAGTTTATTGCGACAACGGAACGATGTTCGAAGCCGATAAACTCATCTGCACCATCCCCACTTTCGCGATGAACAAAATAGATTGGCAACCTGGCCTGCCTACGGAAAAAGTGAGCGCAATCAACGAACTGCAATACGCTCGAATCAACAAACACGCAATGCTCTTTAACAATCGTTTTTGGAAGGACGAAAGCTTTGATATGATTACAGACCAAAGTCCGCATTATTTTTACCACGCTACCAAAAACCAAAAGTCGGATAAAGGAGTTCTTATTTCCTATAGCATAGGCGAAAAAGCTGCTGTAATTGCCAACCAGAGCGACGCATGGAATGCCAAAATGATTGCAGAAACGCTAACTCCGCATTTTGGGGATGTGGCGAGTAAACTGAACAATCAAGTAAATTACTATTGGGGCACGGACAGCTATTCCAAAGGGGCTTATGCCATGTATGGCAAAGACCAATGGTTTAGAGTACGGCCAATTTTACAGGAATCTTTTTTGAATACGCACTTTGCCGGTGAACACTTGGCGGATTGGCAAGGATTTATGGAAGGAGCTATCAATACTGGGGAAGAGGCGGCTGAAAAGGTTTGAGGGGATTATTAGCGGCATTGGGATTTTTCTGTTTTTACTGATATTCCGTACCTAGCGGCACGGGTGATTGATGTTGTGTCTTACCCATATTATGTCCCTAACGGGACATTTTTTTACCGATATTCCGTACCTAGCGGCACGGGTGATTGATGTTGTGTCTTACCCATATTATGTCCCTAATGGGACATTTTTTTTACCGATATTCCGTACCTAACGGCACGGGTGATTGATGTTATGTCTTACCCATATTATGTCCCGTTAGGGACAACATCTCGGTAGCCCAATATTGAACGTGATGGGCCCTGTGCCGTTAGGTACAGCATATATTATGTTATTGTTTTTAATATATAACGTTCATCATAATCAATGCCCGATTCTTTCAATATTTCCAAATATTCATCGCCGAATGTTTTGGTTTTGTGGTGTTCTTCCTGATTTGCAATATATCTAATAACCCTAGGAACATGTGATTTTGAATAGGAAAATGCTCCATAACCCGCTTGCCACGAAAATTTCCCGTTTACCAATCCTTTAGTATTTATCCATTTTGATGAATCTTGCTTTACTTGTTTCATCAAATCGGATAACGATTGTGTGGGTCGCATTCCAAAAAAAATGTGAATGTGGTCTGGCATTCCGTTTATTTGTAAAACTTTATGATCGTAGCTTTGAATAATGCCTGTGATATATTTATACAATTCATTTTTCCATTCGGGATTGATTAGGCTCTGTCTGTTTTGCACTGCAAAAACGGTTTGGATGTGGATTTGTGTGTAGGTGTTTGCCATTGTTTCTTACCAATATGTTGTCCCTAGCGGGACGTT
>JBBQUI010000066.1:0-14544 GCA_038212575.1 Flavobacteriales bacterium | reverse complement strand
TACCACAATTGACGGCAGCAAATTTAAAGCAAAACTTCCAAAGAATTTTGATACGGAAAAAGAAGCGCGCGAGTTTCTTCGGAAGAATTTGGGGGCTTCCTATAAAATTTCAGATTTAACGAAAAAACCTGCCAGCAAATCTCCCGCAGCACCTTTCACCACTTCAACTTTACAACAGGAAGCCGCACGGAAACTGTACTTTTCGGTGGGTAAAACAATGACAATCGCACAACGTTTGTATGAAGCCGGTTTTATAACCTATATGCGTACCGACAGTGTAAATCTTTCAAACGACGCGAAAAATGCGGCACAGAAAGAAATCACTTCTTCCTACGGAAAAGAATATAGCAAACCTCGCGACTACAAAGGAAAAACAAAAGGAGCGCAGGAAGCACATGAGGCCATCCGCCCAACAGATATGAGCCTTCATAACATTACCGGTGATCACGACCAAGCGCGCTTGTATGATTTAATTTGGAAACGTACGTTGGCTTCGCAAATGAGCGATGCGCAATTGGAGCGAACAAACGTGAAAATTGATATACTCTCCAAAGAAAAAGTTTCAGAACATTTCACCGCAAATGGTGAAATGATAAAGTTTGACGGTTTCCTAAAAGTGTATTTGGAAGGAACCGATTTTGAGGAAGAAGAGCAGGAGGGAATGCTGCCAAATATGAAAAACGGCGATTCTTTAGAAAATAATTACATCACCGGAACTGAACGTTTTACACGTCCGCCGTACCGATACACGGAAGCTTCGTTAGTAAAACAATTGGAAGAACTTGGCATTGGCCGACCTTCAACTTATGCACCTACCATTTCAACAATCATCAGTAGAAATTATGTTGAAAAAGGAACTGTGGAAGGTGTGGAGCGAAAATATCTTCAGCTTACGCTTCAAAGCGAAAACATCAAAGACAAAACCTTGACTGAAACCGTTGGTTCCGACAAAGGAAAATTGGTTCCCACAGATATTGGATTGATTGTTAATGACTTTTTAGTGGAGCATTTCGAAGATATTATGGATTACAATTTTACTGCAAAAGTGGAGCAGGATTTTGACGATATTGCCGAAGGAAAAGAGGAGTGGACCAAGATGATGAAAGATTTCTACGGAAAATTTCATCCACAGGTTGAGCATGTAGAGGAAACTGCAGATAGGGAAAGTGGCGAACGTTTTCTTGGGGAAGATCCAGAAACTGGAAAAACGGTTTTGGTTCGTCTCGGGAAATATGGCCCGATGGCTCAAATTGGAGCGCCGGACGATGAAGAGAAAAAATTCGCCAGCCTTCGTCCAGACCAGCAATTACACTTGGTTACTTTTGAAGAAGTGATGGATCTCTTCAAACTTCCGAAGACGTTGGGGGTTTTTGAAAAAGAAGAAGTTGAGGTGAACAATGGTCGTTTCGGCCCTTACGTTCGCTTCGGAAAAACGTTTATTTCACTTCCAAAAGGAATGGATCCGCTGGATGTGGATATGGCTTTCGCAAAAGAGCTAATTGAAGAAAAGAAAAAAGCAGATGCCCCTATTTATATGTATGAAAATATGCCCGTACAAAAGGGAGTTGGACGTTTTGGACCTTTTATAAAATGGAACAATATGTTCGTTAACGTGAACAAAAAGTATGACTTTGACAACCTTTCCAAAGAAGATGTGAAAGAACTTATAGAGGACAAAAAGCAAAAAGAAATCGATAAGCTTATCAACGAGTGGCCGGATGAAAAAATACGTATTGAAAAAGCACGTTGGGGACGTTTCAATCTTATAAAAGGTAAAACAAAAGTTGAACTGCCCAAGGGAACCGAAGCTGACAAAATAACTTTAGAAGAAGCAAAAGATTTGCTCGATAAGAAAAGCCCGAAGAAAAAAGCTCCTGCCAAAAAGAAAACTACAACTAAGAAAAAAGCTTCAGCCAAGAAAAAATAATGATAGAGTTTTTATCCCCAGTTTCAAAAAAAGTAATGGCACACCGGGAAATTCTGCCACCCGGCACGCTGGGTAAAGAAATTGAAGCCCATAGCAAAACAGGGGTGTTGCCGAATTTAAAAGATGTAAAATTTGCGCTCCTCGGAATTAAGGAAAACCGAGGCGATGTAGATTTTATAGGAGCGGATATATCTTTTGATTCCTACCGGAAAGCCCTATATTCGCTATATCCAGGCAATTGGAACTACAAAGTAATTGACCTAGGCGATATTGAAAAAGGCGAAACAACCGAAGATACCCGCTTTGCCGCCAAAGAGGTTATTGCTGCGCTTCTCAAAAAAAAAATCATTCCTATTATTCTCGGTGGAAGTCAAGATTTGGCTTATGCACAATATCGTGCTTACGACGGAATTGGCGATATGGTTAATATTGTTAACATAGACAACCGTTTTGATCTTGGAAATGCTGAATTGCCAATATCAAATAAATCATATGTAGGGAAAATGGTTGTTGACCAACCCTACAATCTTTTTAATTACAGCATTTTGGGGTATCAGTCTTTTTTCAATGCTCCGCAGGAAATTGCCTTGATGGACAAACTTTTCTTTGATGCATACCGATTGGGCGAAATTTCAGCAGATACAACCATCGTTGAACCAATAATGCGCGATGCAGATATGGTGACCTTGGATGTTACAGCAATAAAAAGTGCAGAATTAAGTTATAGAAACAACGAAAGTCCCAATGGTTTTGACGGTCGCGAAATTTGCGCAATTTCCCGTTATGCGGGTATTAGCAATAAAGTAAAGTCCTTTGGCGTTTACGAATTAAGCGATTCCATAGAGAGCAAAAGTGGGACAATGTTGGTGGCCCAAATACTTTGGTATTTTATTGAAGGCTATAATTACAGGGTTGAGGATGACGACTTCGATAACGAAAAGCTTTTTACTTCCTATAAAGTGCCGATTGAAGATGAGGTTTTGGAATTCAAAAAAAGCAATAAAACAGAAAGATGGTGGATTGTTTTACCATTTATTTCAAATGTTAATAATAAATCTAAAAGCCGAACGTTATTACCTTGCACTTATGGCGAATATTTGGGTGCATGTAATCAGGAAATTCCTGAGAGGTGGTTAAAGGCCCGCCACAAAAATGAAGTATAAACAAGCCAAGTAAAAACAGCGATTAAGGGTTTTTCAAAAAAAAATTGTTTTTTTGGAATTTTATAGATAGGTTTACGCCCTTGAATCTCGAAATTTAACCTAAATACCTATGAAGAAGTTTATTGCATTAACTGCGATCGTTGCCTTTTTGTTCAGTTGTAACTCCGGAGACCGGGGAGAACTGGTTGGGGCAAAAGGTAAAAAATGGTATCCTCAAAAGCCTTACGGAATGACACTAATCCCAGGTGGATCCTTCATCATGGGTAAAAGTGATGACGATTTCGTTGCTGTAAACGATGCGCCAACAAAGACCGTTACCGTTCGTTCTTTCTATATGGACGAAACTGAAATAACCAATGCTGAGTATCGTCAGTTTGTAAATTGGGTACGAGATTCCACAGTTAGATTGCGTCTTGCAATTATGGCTGATGAAAATGGAGCAACTCCAGGAGATGGAGGAATAGGGGAATTTGCTTTCGTTGATCAAGAGAATGAGGAAATGACGCCGTATCAACAATATATGTATGACAATTATTTCGGGATGGGTGAAGATTACTACGCTGGACGAAAGTTGAACGACAAGGTTGATTTAATTTGGGACACTGCCGAATACCCCGATGAGTTCTACTCTGAAGTTATGGACACGATGTATATTCCAACGGAAGAAGCGTATAACGGGCAACGTACCATTGATGTTAATAAATTGAATTTCCAATATACGTATATGGATATTGAATCTGCTGCAAGAGACAAAACCAAGAGACGAAAAGATTTCATCAAAAAGGAAGAGCTTAATATTTATCCAGACACTACTGTTTGGATTAAAGATTTCAACTATTCTTATAACGAGCCAATGCACAATGACTATTTCTGGCACGAAGCTTATGGAGATTATCCAGTAGTTGGTGTAACTTGGAAACAGGCAAAAGCTTTCTGCGCATGGAGAACGCTTTATAAAAACTCTTTTCAAAAATCCAAAAAACAAAATTTCGTGAATTCATTCCGTCTTCCTGGCGAAGCAGAATGGGAATATGCTGCACGTGGCGGTCTGGAATCCGCAACCTACCCTTGGGGTGGTCCTTATGCCAAAAATGACCGTGGTTGTTTTATGGCTAACTTTAAGCCATTGCGAGGTGATTATGCTGCTGACCAGGCACTTTATACCGTGGAAGCAGATGCTTATGAACCGAACGATTATAATTTATACAACATGGCAGGAAACGTTTCAGAATGGGTCGCTTCTTCTTATGATCCTGCTTCCTATGACTATACTTCTACAATGAACCCGAACGTGAACGATCCTGACAATATGCGTAAAGTTGTTCGTGGTGGTTCTTGGAAAGATGTTGCTTATTTCTTACAGGTAAGTACACGCGATTACGAATATGCAGATTCCGCAAGAAGCTATATTGGCTTCAGGACTGTACAGGATTATATGGGTACTGATGTTACCTTAAATCAAAACTTTGGCGATGCTCGCTAATATTCCCTTATTTACTGAACTATATTAACCTTAACTAAAACTCTCAACTAAAAATTTAAGTATTATGGCACAAGCAAGATCATCAAAAAAATTATTTAATATGGCCTATGGCCTTGGAGCGTCTATTGTAATTTTAGGAGCACTTTTCAAAATCCTTCACTGGGAGTTAGGCCCCTTAAACGGAGGTCTTCTTTTGGCAGTCGGTCTTATTACCGAGGCAATTATTTTCGCAATCTCCGCATTTGAGCCTGTAGATGACGATTTGGATTGGTCATTGGTTTACCCAGAATTGGCTGGTGGTACCATTCAGGACAGAAAGAAAAAAGAACCTGAAGATGCACAAGGACTTTTGTCTAAAAAATTGGATGAAATGTTAAAGGATGCTCGTATAGACTCTGAGCTAATGAGCAGTTTGTCCACTGGTATCCGTTCTTTTGAGGGTGCCGTAAAAAGCATGGCCCCTACTGCAGATGCAATGAACTCTACTAAAAGATACAGTGAGGAAATGGCGCTTGCAGCAGCCCAAATGGACTCATTGAACAGCCTTTACAAAGTGCAGATTGAGTCAACAAGCCGTCAGGCCGAAGCCAACGAAAGAGCTGCCGAAAATGCGGAACAACTGAAACAACAAATGCAGCACTTGGCTACCAACCTTTCTTCATTGAACGGTGTTTATGGAGGTATGCTTTCTGCAATGACTAATAGAAACTAAGATAGGTTTTCACCTTAATTATTAATCTTTAAAAAAGAATTAAAATGGCAGGAGGAAAACTATCCCCAAGGCAGAAGATGATTAACCTGATGTATCTGGTTTTTATCGCGATGCTTGCATTAAACATGTCCAAAGAAGTATTATCGGCTTTTGGATTATTGAATGAAAAAATATCAAATGCGAATGTAGCAACCACACAGCGTAACTCTGCTTTTATGGAAGGGCTTGCCGTTAAGGCTGTAGACGAACCCGCACAATACGCAGCTTTAGAAAAAAAAGCTATACAAGTTGCTCAAATCTCAGATGAACTAGACGCATATCTTACTACGCTAAAATCTGCATCGATTGAAAAATTGGAAGATCCATCGGATTATGAAGTTATGGATAAGGCAGATTTCTTTGATCAACTTTTTTTCCAAGGAGATAACTACAAACCGGAAGGGCAAGAATTTTTGGATAAAATAAACAAATACCGTACTGAAATGATTGCTGTATTAAATGATACCGCATTAGCGAAAGTAGCAGGTATTGAAGATATCAAAAAATCTATCGATGCAAACTTCTCTACAGCTGAAGTCGCTAACCGTGATGGTAAAAAAGTAGCTTGGTTAAAGTATAATTATGAAGGCTTTCCATTAATTGCTTCTTTAACAAAACTTACCCAAATTCAAGCAGATATTAAAACTACAAAAAGTGAATTGTTGCAACGGATGTTGGCTGGGCAACAAGCCGCAGCTTTGTCGTTCAGTAACTACTCTACTTTGATGGAAACTTCAAAATCAGCATATTATTCTGGTGAAAAGTTTGACGGTGCTATCGTTTTGGGACGTACAGATGAAAGCACAAAACCACAAAAAGCTGAACTTACGTTAGACGGAAGAAAGCTAGTGGAAGGAACCGATTATACCTTTGAAGGGGGTAAAGTGAAAATGAACGTAAGTGCTGGTTCTCCCGGAGATCACAAAATTGCTGGAACCTTATTTTATGGTGAAGGTGGTGAAGTAACTGAGGTTCCTGTTGATCGCTCTTTTGCTACAATTTCATTACCAAATTCCGCAGTAATTGCTGCAGATAAAATGAACGTGGTTTACCGTGGCGTGGATAACCCAATGACGGTATCCATCCCTGGAATTCCTGATAATAAAGTGAACGCTTCCGCACCTGGTCTTTCTAAAGTTTCAGGTAGTAAGTATGTTATGCGCCCAGGAACTGGTAGAACTGTTATGATTTCAGCTACTGGAACATTGCCTGATGGCAAACCAGTAGGTTCAAAATCTGAATTCCGTATTAAGGATATTCCACCGCCAGTGGGTGCCATCCGTGGAGAAACCGGAATTGTTCGTATGGAACGTGGAGGTCTTGAAATCTCAACTATTTCTGCAGTATTGCAAGATTTTGATTTTGAACTAAATATTAATGTAACTGGATTTAGCTTTAAAGTTTCCGGACAGCCAACCGTTAAAGTAAACGGAACAAAACTGGATGCTGCCGCTAAAGGTGCATTAAGAAGAGCGCAGCGTGGAGATGCTGTTCAAATTTTTGACATAAATGCAAATCTTGCAGGAAATTCAGGTTATAAATTGAAAAAGATTTCTCCTGTAATTATTGAATTGACAAACTAATTATTCGTATAAAACCCCTATCGGTATGAATTTGAAAAATGTTGTTTTATGTGTTTTTGGTCTTGGAATGGCTGCTAGTGCAACTGCACAGCTGAACATTCTGAACGCCAAAACCCCTGAGGATATAGGCAAAAAAACCGAAGCGCAAATTGCTTATGATAACGATGAGCCGTTGCCGTATGGCTACACGGACGAGCGCGACGTGTTGTGGTCCAAAACAACTTGGGAAATTATTGATCTTGATGAAAGAGTAAATTTTCCATTGTATTACCCTATAGATACAAACAACATTGGCGCAGACAGACGTTCGCTTTATGACGTTTTGGTGAAAAACATCAAAAACGGCAAAATTGAAAACGTGTATGCAGATTCATATTTTACTGAAAAACGTACCTTAAAGGATATTGAAGCCTCTTTGGTTTACAGTGATACAACAGATTTAGGTATTGAGCAATACAACGCCGAAGGAACGGTAGATCCACAATACGTACGTAGCTTTTCATTGGACGCGGGTGATATTGAATCTTGGCACATTAGAGGTTATTGGTATTTAGACAAACGCCAAGGCGAGCTTAAATATCGTTTGTTGGGTATTTGCCCAGTAGCGAACGAAGCGCGTTCCAAAGCATATCCCGAGGACGGCTTAGATTCCAAAGTTGAATTATTTTGGATTTGGTTTCCCGGAACACGCGAAGTTTTGCACGAAGCCAAAGCTTTCAACCGAAAGAATACCTCGCAACCAATTTCTTATGATCACCTCTTGAATTCAAGGCGCTTCAATGCAGTTATTTACAAAGAAGATAACGTACAGGGCGATAGGAATGTGAAAGATTACATCAATGACAACGCGCTTATGCAGCTGTTGGAATCTGAAAGAATCAAAGAACAAATACGAAATATTGAAATAGATTTGTGGAATTATTAATCAGTTAATGAGTCCATAATTTGAAGAAGACCCTTCAAGTTCCATTTCGGAAACTGAAGGGTTTTTTCATTCCCACGAACGTGGGAATCTCATGATTGGAAAGCCAAAGGGTTGGAATATTCAAATTTAAGAATGAAAAATATAGATTATATAATCGTCGGCCTCGGCATTGCCGGAATCAGTTTCTGTGAACAACTCCAAAAGCACGGAATGAGCTTTATAGTGATTGATAATGGCGAAGAAGGATCAACTGCAAACTCTGGCGGCGTTTTTAACCCAACGGTTCTTAAACGCTTCACAGCGGCTTGGAATGCTTCTGCTTTTTTTCCAGTTGCGGTTGATTTCTACCATCGTCTTTCCGAAAAGCTTCAGCAAAAAATATTTGTAGAAACGCCAATTTTACGAATTTTTAAAAGTATTGAAGAGCAGAACAATTGGACCGTTGCTAGCGACAAAAGGGAATTGCAGGATTTTCTTTCTTCAAAATTTTCAAAAAGTACGAATACCACTGTTGAAGCTCCTTTCGGTTTTGGTGAAGTTTTGGGAACAGCCCAGATTCTTGCGAATAACTTACTCACCAGCTACCGAAATTATTTAAAAAACCAAGACGTCCTGCTCACTGAAGAATTTCAATATGAAACAATTCAGCAGAAAGAAAACAGCGTGGTTTACAAAAACATTTCAGCTAAAAAAATCATTTTTGCGGAAGGTTCAAAAGTAATTGACAATCCATTTTTTCCGAAACAAGCAATCATCGGAAACAAAGGTGAGTATCTACTCATTAAAGCTCCTTTGTTAAAACTGGAGGTGCTTTTAAAAGGTTCCATGTACGTTATTCCATTGGGAAATGACGAATATAAAATTGGCGCAACCTACAGTCGAGATGATTACAGTCTTAATTCAACAGTAGAGGCAAAAGAAGAAATTCTTTCAAAAGTAAAAAGTTTTATTAATTGCCCATTTGAAGTAATCGGGCAAACGGCGGGAGTGCGGCCCACAACCAAAGATCACAGACCATTACTGGGAAATCTAGATGAAAACCCGAATTTGGTATTCTTTAATGGACTTGGTTCCCGCGGGTTTTTGATGGCGCCGCTGCTTTCTGAAATTCTCTTAAAATATTTGGAGGAAGAAATACCACTTTCAAATGAAATGGACATTAAAAGAACAACCAACTGGAAATAGTTTTTACTTACCCACTACTTAGTAGCGTTTTCGTCAAAATTAACAAAAAAGTTAATCCATATATTTCTTGAAATTCTCACAATCAGAGGAAATAAAATCGCCAAGGTTAGAATAATGACCAGAAAACTGTAATTTCTGTCCAGCCCGATAAAGAAGTAAGAAATAATAAATGCAGCTATGGAGATAGCAACCCCAATACCATAACTAACATACATTGCGCCGAAAAAGAATGAAGGTTCTATTTTAAATTTCTTGCCACAGTGGCTACAATGATCGTGCATTTCCATGATTTTTGAAATCTTGTATGGATTTTTTTCCAAATACATTTCGCCTTCATGACAAACGGGACATGTGCTTGTAAAAATACTATAAAGTTTAGAGCCTTTAAGGAATTGCATTATCGGTTTTTTTTGCACCGCAAAATTAAGCATCTTTGCAGAAAATTTGAGGCTATATATTGAATAAAAGACATTTCAAACTTTACACTTCAAAATTGTTTTTCAGTTTTCTATAATTCTGAATTCATAACTAAAACCCAATGGTCAATATCCACAATCTTTCGGTTTCCTTTCAAGGCGACTATTTGTTCGAAAAAATCACTTTCCAATTAAAACCCGGCGATCGGGTAGGTTTGGTGGGTAAAAATGGCGCGGGCAAATCTACCTTGTTGAAAATCATTGCTGGTGAGCAGGAATATGACACAGGCCAAATAGCGACCGACAAAGAAATTTCGATCGGTTTTTTAAAACAGGATATAGATTTTGAAAAAGGACGCAGTGTTTTGGAGGAATCCTACGAAGCTTTCACTGAAATAAAAAGACTCGAAAAACAGCTTGCTGAAATAAATACACAGCTTGCCGAACGAACAGATTACGAAAGTGATGGTTACCATCAATTGATGGTTGATTTGAACGAAGTGCAACACCAATACGAAATCCACGGCGGTTACAATTACCAGGGTGAAACCGAACGGATTTTGCAAGGTTTGGGTTTTCAACGGGAAGATTTCACAAAACTTACTGAGACTTTCTCGGGCGGTTGGCGAATGCGAATTGAATTGGCGAAACTCTTGCTTCAAAACAACGATATTCTTTTGCTGGATGAGCCCACAAACCACTTGGATATTGAGTCCATCCTTTGGTTGGAAGAATTTTTAAAAGGCTACATAGGCGCAGTTGTAATCGTTTCCCACGATAAAATGTTTTTGGATAACGTAACCAATCGCACAATAGAAATTTCCCTCGGAAAGATTTATGATTTCAACAAACCATACACGCAATATTTAATTCTTCGGAATGAACTGCGCGAACAACAATTGGCTTCGCAAAAAAACCAGCAAAAGCAAATTGAGCAAACCGAAAAACTGATTGATAAATTTCGAGCCAAAGCCAGCAAGGCAACAATGGCGCAATCGCTCATAAAAAAATTGGACAAAATTGACAGAATTGAAGTTGACGAAGATGACAACAGTGTAATGACACTGCGTTTTCCAGTTTCAATCACGCCGGGAAAAGTAGTGATTGAAGCGGAAAATATCTCAAAAAATTATGGTGATAAAAATGTTTTAAACTCAGTAAACTTACGGGTGGATCGCGAAACCAAACTTGCCTTTGTGGGCCAAAACGGACAGGGAAAATCTACATTGGCAAAAATCATTGTCAAAGAAATAGAGTACGGTGGCAAACTCACTTTGGGCCATAATGTGCAGATTGGTTATTTTGCCCAAAATCAAGCCGATTATTTAGATGGCAGCAAAACTGTTTTGGACACAATGATTGATGCGGCCAACGAAAAAAACCGAAGCCGGGTACGTGATATTTTGGGTTCTTTCCTTTTTCGTGGTGATGAAGTTGAAAAATACGTCCGCGTATTGAGCGGTGGTGAACGAAACCGTTTGGCACTCGCAAAATTATTGTTGCAGCCCTTCAATGTTTTGGTGATGGATGAGCCCACAAACCACCTCGATATAAAGTCTAAAAACGTATTGAAAGACGCACTGAAAAGTTTTGAGGGAACCCTACTTCTGGTTTCACACGACCGTGATTTTTTGCAAGGCTTGACCAATAAGGTTTACGAATTCAAGGACCATCACATCAAAGAATATTTAGGTGATATTGATTATTTCCTTGAACAAAGAAATCTACAAAACCTTCGCGAAGCTGAAAAGCGAACGGTTGTTTCCGAAGTAAAGGAAAAGAGAAGCTCTGGGGAAGAATATGAAATTCAGAAAAAAATAAAATCTGTAAAAAATAAATTAAGTAATGTAGAATCTTCTATTTCTACTTTGGAAAAGGAAATTGGTAATATTGACACCGAACTGCTTATCAATTATGAAGAAACCATTGCCAAACCGCATTTTTTCGATAAATATCAAGAAAAGAAAAAGAAGCTGAAAAAGCTGATGGAAGAATGGGAAATACTTCAGGAGACCGTAGAATCCCTTTCTTAAAAACCGGGAAAATCCTGTAAATTATTTCGATTATATCCTAACTTGTTCTTTTTAAATAAGTTGAATATAAAGGATAGGAGCAGGCTGATTGTGAAGCATTGGTTGAAGAACAAATTTCTTTTATGCAAAAAATGCCGGGTATAAATTTGTAAAAGATGCGCTCTATAAAGAATTGAGCGAAAATGATTTACTTAAATAATAATTATGTACGAACATTTTTTTCAATGTCCCCATTGTTGGGAAGAAATTTCGATGTTGCTGGATACTTCTGTCCGAAACCAGACATATATAGAGGATTGTGAAATTTGTTGTAACCCTATCGAACTGGAGGTGGCCTTTGAAGATGGCGAACTTATTGGTTTTTCTGCAAATGGTATTGGTCAATAGAATTAAATTTTCTAAATTTAAAAAACCAAACCAGCTAAAATTTCCCTATGCTCTCCACTTTTACACTTTCGGATAATATAATAGGATTTATTGTTGATGGGCCCTATGACGAACTCGCTGTTGAAAAAATACAATCTGAAGTAAATGAAAAACTGGAGATTTATGATAAGGTGAATCTTTATTTAGAAGACACAATTAACGCTGATATTTCGTTTAAAGCAATACTAAAAAGCCTTCCTTTTAAAATTAAAACCGGAAACCGCTTTGAAAAAGTTGCAGTGGTTACCGACAGAAAATGGCTTAAAGTTTTAAGTAATCTTGAAAAACTGTTCTTTAATGCTGAAATTCGCATTTTTTCAGGTCAGGATAGGCTTGAGGCTATTCAATGGATTAGCTATTAAATTTTTTTCAATCTTTTTTATTGCTCCCTGTCATTGTTTTTAGAAGGGCATTTTTCACACTGATCCATAAAAAATTGAATACCGACTTGGTATTGTTACGTGCGGCTTCAGCAGAACCTTCACGATAATTGTCATCTTTCTTTTCACTGTTTTTGGATATAAAAATATTGGCAATTGCAGAAAGCACTTTATTTTTTCTTTTTCCATCTTTTCTGAGTATGCTAACTTTAAAATCTGAATAATTTATTTTCATATCTATTTTTGAAGTTTCGTTGTTTCCATCAATGGTAAAATAGGTTTTGTTGGTGTGGCCTTCCAGCCGTATTTTTAGATTTGGTTCCGTAAAACTGTTCATTTTATCTGCAACAAGTGGCCCTACGTCTGCTTTAAATAGAAATTGATCATTCTGGTTTTGGACATCAAAACTCCAATCCACAGAAATGGGAGTCTTATCCATAAAATCTGCAGTGATTTTTAAATTGGTTTTTTCTGGACTTTTATAAGTATTACTGACATTTGAAATATCGGCATCCAAATCTTCAAAGTTGATGGAACCACCCATATTTTCTTCTTTTTGCCTTTCTTCATATTTTATTTTTGCGTCAGTAATTTTAAGAGAATCCACGGTTAATTCAAAAGGAAGTTCGCGAAGCATTTTACTGTACAGTGGCTTTATTTTTGGATCATCGGCTACCAATTTGTCCCTGTAAATTTCAAGAAAAGGAGCGATTAAGGAAACCTGCTTGCTTTTTGCGAAAAAACGATTGTGTTTAAAGCCAAAATCAAAATCGGCAATGGAGAGTGACTCCAACGAAAGATTGTAATGGTCACGCTCTTTTGTGATAATTCTGGAGAGTTCTCTTTTAGAATATTTCGTTTTAAGTTTTAAGTTTTTAAAAACAGCGTTGTGGTTTTCTATTGAAAAACCTTCAACAGTTAGGTTTTCATAGGGGCTTACTTTAATAAAAACAGTATCGCTTTTGGCTTCAAAATCTTTGTATTCAAAAGGAATTTTACGAATAACAGTTCCATTGTCAACCCTTATTCCGCCCACCTCGACAGTCAGTCCATTAGTATAGACTTTTGTGGAATCGTCTTCTTTTTCATAAATTACGAATTTGGTATTTTTTATTTGAACGCGATCCACTAAAATTGGTTTGTAAATTCGCGCTACAGCTTGACGAACGCTGTCTTTGGAAGGCTTTAGCCGATCTTTATAATATGCAATCATCGGATTTTCAAGTGAAATGGCTTCAACGTGAATTTCATTATTGAACAAATAATCCCAATAACTGATGTCCGAAATTTTCAGTTTTTCAACATTTATAAAAGTATGTTTAACGCCGTCTTCCTTGTTTTTAATAATTAGCGAAGCATTTGTAACAACAAGCGAGCCGCCGAAAGACTCCACTGTAATATCATCATAGGCACGAACCATATTTTCGGGCAATCGTTCTTGAATAAATTTTTCGACCTTGTTTTTTAAAATTCTATTTATAGAAACGGAGCCAATGATAAACACTGCCCCTATGGCGAGTAGCACAAAAACTATTTTCTTAAAATATTTGTTCATAATTTAAAGATAGCTAAAGATAGTAATGCAAAAAGCACTTTGTTTGACACTTTAGAAAAATTTATGTTTTCCGACTTGTGGGGTTCGAAATCCTTTGTATCTTTGCAGTCCAATATTTCTGTCGGCATTATGAACCGAAAGTTAAAAGCTAAAAATGAAATATTGAAAATCCATAACACGGGATAGAGCAGTAGGTAGCTCGTCGGGCTCATATCCGCCACGGCGGACACAGGTTCAAGTCTAAGAGATGGAAATTATATCGCGGGATAGAGCAGTAGGTAGCTCGTCGGGCTCATAACCCGAAGGTCACTGGTTCGAGTCCAGTTCCCGCTACTAGTAAAATCAAGGCTTCACAGAGATGTGAGGCCTTTATTTTTTTAAAGGGTACAGAATAGGTACAGAATATTAAAATTTTGAAGCATACATTTTCTTTGATATTAAAACATTCTCAATGCATATAGAGATTATTAAAATCGAGAGTTACCAGAAAATTATCTGGAATAGAAGGTGGCAAGTATGAGACACTATAGCCTTAGGACATAGCGAAATTATTAATGTTGAGATATTAAAATGCGGGCGTGGTGGAATTGGTAGACACGCCAGACTTAGGATCTGGTGCCGCGAGGTGTGGGAGTTCGAGTCTCCCCGCCCGCACTAAGGGATAAGCCGACTTTAACGAGTCGGCTTTTTTTATGGGTAACACAGGGGTAACACATT
>JBBQUI010000065.1:0-14723 GCA_038212575.1 Flavobacteriales bacterium | reverse complement strand
GGAAAACGAAGCACAATTGGGTTTGGGTCTATAGAACAAGGCCCTAACCAAAGAAGTCGTGAAGATTTACAACAGTATGATGTAGTGACAAACGTTAATCTTGGTCAATTAATGCCAAAGAAATGGGGAATACAACTACCGTTTAATTACGGTCGCTCCGAAGAACTAATAACCCCACAATACGATCCAGAATTTCAGGATATTGAACTAGACTCAAGATTAGACAATACCGAAGACCAGGATGAAAAGGATGCCATTAAAGAACAGGCCGTAGATTATACGAAGAGACAAAGTGTAAACTTTATTGGAGTACGAAAAGAACGCACTGGAGAAGGTAAGCCTAAAGTATATGATGTAGAAAATTTTACGGGTTCTTTTTCATATAACCAAACTGACCATCACGATTTTGAAGTGGAAGATGCACTGGAGCAAAACGTTCGCGCCGGGGCAACATACAACTATAACTTTACAGCAAAACCTGTTGAACCATTCAAAAAGAACGATTCGTTATTTACAGGGAAATACTGGCAATTCCTTAAAGATTTCAATTTTAATTATTTGCCAACAAACATTTCCGTAAGCTCGAATATTACTCGACAATACAACGAGCAAAAATTTAGAGAAATCAATTTGCTTGAGGGCAATATTGGCCTTCCAACATTATACCAGCGAAATTTCCTTTTTGATTGGCAATATACCATCAATCATAACTTGACAAAATCATTGCGTTTCAACTTCACATCTTCAAACAATATGATTGTAAACAATTATTTGG
The DNA here is from genome assembly GCA_038212575.1 of Flavobacteriales bacterium. Taxonomy (GTDB): domain Bacteria; phylum Bacteroidota; class Bacteroidia; order Flavobacteriales; family Flavobacteriaceae; genus Aequorivita. Next base: position 13,948 of record JBBQUI010000065.1, on the reverse strand, counting down.
ATGATGATGGTTTTGTTAACAATGAAATTGGAGTTTGGAATGGTTTCTTTGATGTTGGAGATCCAAACCAGCATTTTCAATCGCTTCAAGTTAATTATGATTTGCCCTTCAGCAAGTTTCCGTTCCTGAAATTTATTAGGTCTACCTATTCCTATACCGGCGATTATCAATGGCAGGCGAGTAGTGACCTTTTCAACGAAATTCCAATTCAGTTGAGTGATGGAACCACGAATACTTATAATTTGGGTAATTCCATTCAAAATGCGAGCACGCACCAAATCAATTCTAGCATAGATATGAACGGTTTTTACCGTTACATTGGCCTTACGAAAATTAAAAAGAGCAAGCCTAAAAAATCTACAGGAGGCGAAGGAGCCGGTGGTGGAGATAGCAAAGGCGAAGAAAAAGGTGCCGGCAATGAAGGAAAATCTGCAAGAGAAAGCAAGCTGGAAGAAGAAAAGAAGGGAGCACTTTCAAATGAAAAAACTGGTTCGCCAAGTGTTCTTGGTAGAGGAGCTGGCAATGAAGGAGGGCTAAATGCAGGGGACAAAGCTTTAAACACGGCTATTGGTTTTGCAACGATGCTTAAGAAAATTCAGTTCAACTATCAGGAGAACAATGGTATTTTCTTGCCAGGATACTTGCCATCCATTGGTTTTATTGGAACACTGAAACCAACTACTGGTTTTGTTTTTGGTAGCCAAGCAGAAATTAGGGAATTGGCTGCGAGAAAAGGATGGTTGACACTTTATCCAGAATTTAACGAACAATATACCGAAGTGGAAAGTCGCCAAATGGACATTCAAGCTAATCTACAACCAATTAATGATTTGACTATAGATATAAACGGAAGTAGAATTTATTCAGAAAACTATTCCGAAAACTATATTGTGGAGGATGGGTTGTATCAATCTTTGACGCCGAATACTTTTGGCAACTTCAATATTTCCACAGTATTGATTAAAACAGCTTTTAGTGCTAGTGATGAAAACAGTTCTGCTGCTTTCGACGATTTTAGAAGCAACCGTTTAACAATCGCAAACAGACTAGCTGAAGCACATTACGAAGGAAGACCAATTCCTCGAACTGCGGACGGTTATCCAGTTGGTTTTGGAAGAAATAGCCAGGATGTGTTGTTGCCTTCATTCCTCGCAGCATATAAAGGAAGCAATGCTTCAAGTGAAAAAACGGGAATTTTGCGGGATATCCCTCTTCCAAACTGGGATGTTAAGTATACTGGTTTAATGAACATTGCTTGGTTTAAGAAAAACTTTAAGCGTTTTTCACTTACCCATGGCTATAGGGCGAGCTATACGGTTAACCAATTCCAGTCTAATTTGGATTACGACCCGAATGATACGGAAGCTATTGATCAGGCAGGAAACTTTAAAGTTAAAACACTTTTGACAAACGTAAACCTTACCGAACAGTTTTCACCATTGCTCCGCATGGATTTTGAAATGAACAATTCAGTAAAAATACTAGCTGAAATGCGCAAAGACCGTGCGCTGTCGTTAAGTTTTGCAAATAATTTATTGACTGAAATTAAAGGAAACGAATATATTATTGGGCTTGGCTACCGTGTTAAAGACCTTCGTATTGCAACCAATTTTGGAGGTAAAAAATCTGTATTAAAAAGCGACTTGAACTTTAAGGTAGATTTGTCAAGAAGAGATAACATAACCATCATTAGGTATCTGGATATCCAAAATAACCAAACAACCGCAGGACAAACCATTTATGGGGCACAATTGTCCATTGATTATGCACTTAGCAAAAACCTGACTGCGTTGTTCTATTATGATCATTCATTCTCTGAATATGCAATTTCTACGGCCTTCCCACAGACTACCATACGAAGCGGCTTTACTTTGAGATATAACTTTGGAAACTAAAAACTTTAATTTATTTTATTTATGAATATACCAGCTAATTTAAAATACACCGAAGACCACGAATGGGTTAAAATTGAAGGAGATACTGCAACGGTAGGTGTTACCGATTTTGCACAAGGCGAACTTGGGGATATAGTTTATGTAGAAGTAGAAACCGTTGGCGAAACCTTGGAAAGGGGAGAAGAATTTGGAACTGTGGAAGCTGTAAAAACAGTTTCAGAACTATTTTCACCGTTGTCTGGTGAAATACTTGAATTTAATGACAGTCTTGAATCTGAGCCAGAAAAAGTAAATTCAGACCCTTATGGAAAAGGCTGGATGGTTAAAATAAAAATCTCAAACCCAGATGAAATAGCTGAACTTTTGGATGATGCCGCATATAAAACACTTATTGGGGGATAAAACCCTTTTGTTTATTGCTGTATTATACAGTTGCACTATATCTGTTCTCTTTTTTATACCCAGTCCAGATTTACCTGAAATTCATTTTTCCGCGGCAGACAAAATAGTTCATTGCCTTATTTATTTTATTTTGATAAATATTTGGTTGCTCTATTTTTATAAAAAAAAAGACTTCAGTTTTAATAGTAAATGGATACTAATTCTGGTATTATCAATTCTGCTTTATGGCATAATAATTGAGATATTACAGGGCCTATTCACTGTTTCGAGAATCGCAGATATATTTGACGTAGCTGCAAATTTTATAGGCTCTTTGCTTGGAATCTTTTTTTTCAGAATCATAAAGCATAAATTTAATTTTTAAAATTTCAATTAAGTTTTAAATTGAATGATAATTTCTATATTTTAGCAACAAGTTAAACCCACTATTATGGAACCCAAAAAAAATCCAAAATCAGACGTAAGTCGCAGAAGCATGCTGTTTTTTCAACTCGGAATGGTTTTTATGCTTTTTCTTGCATGGCAGGCAATTGAGTGGAAATCTTACGACAAATCTGATAATGACTTCGGAAAATTAGACGTAGGCGATGAGCTAGAAGAAGAAATTCCAATTACACAACAATTGACGCCACCACCTCCGCCACCTCCGCCGCCACCAGCCCCGGAAGTAATTGAGGTAATAGAAGATGAAAAAGAAGTGGAGGAAACCATTATTCAATCTACCGAAACAAAACAAGATAAAAAAATTGTAGAGGTTAAGGAAATTAAAGAAGAAGTGGTAGAAGAAGAAATTGCCGATGTTCCTTTTGCAGTAATTGAAAATGTGCCTATTTATCCTGGCTGTGAGAAAGAAAGTGGAAATGAAGCGAAAAAGAAATGCATGTCTTCAAAAATTAGCGAGTTCATTAACAAAAAGTTTAATAGCGATTTGGCATCTGATCTTGGTTTGGAAGGCAGACAGCGTATTGCCGTTCAATTTAAAATTGATAAAAACGGAAAAGTAGTTGATGTTCGTGCTCGCGCACCGCACCCAAGACTGGAAAAAGAAGCAGTTGATGTTGTGCAGTCACTTCCAGATATGACGCCCGGTAAACAACGCGGAAAACCAGTTGGAGTACTTTATTCACTTCCAATCGTGTTTGATATTCAAAATTAAAAAAAATATTTATTATAGAAACCCCGTCTTTGCTATAGCAAAGACGGGGTTTTTCGTTTTTTGGCACAACAGTTGTATTTCATATAGTATTAACCTTTAAATCTCGCAATAATGAAATCAACTGTAAAAAATGCCCGCAACAAAAGACAAGAAAAAAAGCAAACCAACATTAAATGGAATTCGCGTTTGTTCTTTCAAATAGGTGTTATCACTAGTTTGTTTTTAGTTTTCTTCATTATGCAGACTAATTTTGAAATAAGGGAATATAAAGTGACTTCTTCAACTTCGGAAGGAATTATAGATCCTCCAATGTTTGAATACGTATTGGATGTGGAAAAGCCCAAACCAGCGGAACCTGTAAAGAAAATAATAGATAAGCAAGTGCCCATTCAAAAACCAGTGAAAAGTTCAGTTTTTGAAGTAAAGCCAGATACTGCGCCTGATATTGAAACGCCGATTGCTGCCACTGATGCTCCTGTAATTGAAACGCCAACAACTCCGGAGGCGCCTCCAATTGATGCTAAGCCTACAGCGCCTTCTTCTATTATGAATGTAGAATTTGTACCAGTATTTCCTGGTTGTGAGGCTTTGGGCACCAATGCTGAAAAAATTGAGTGTATGTCTTCAAAAATAAATTCTTTTATAAACAAAAATTTTAGAAAGGAATTGTTGGAAGACTTAAAGTCAAATGAAACGTATAAAATTTTTGTGAACTTCAAAATTGACTCTAATGGTTTTGTCACTGATGTTATTGCAAATTCACATAACGTCAATTTAAAGAAAGAAGCGCAACGGGTTATAAATAATTTGCCAACAATGAAACCCGGAAAACAAGGAGACAAAAATGTAGATGTGCTTTATACCGTTCCTATCATTTTTAAGATTCAATAAAATAAATTAATAGTATAAAAGTTAAAGCTCCCTTCAAAAAAAGGGAGCTTTTTTTGAAACCGGTCATTCCAAAAAAACTGTATCTTTCGGGTTTAAACAAGCAAACTCCAATGAAGCAGTTTATCTTCCTTTTTATTTTTTGTTTCTCAATAGTGTCCTTAGCTCAAGTTCCTACTGCCCAATATGAAAAATATCCGGTTTTTAAGGAATGTGAAAATTCAGACGTTGATGCAATGGAAAATTGTTTTAAAAACACCTTGCAACAATTCATTTTTCAGAATTTTAAAGTTCCCGAAATCGTTTTTTCAGAAAATTATAAAGGAAATGTAAACGTACTGTTTGAGGTTACAAAAGAAGGAAAATTCAAGGTTTTATATGTTGATGGAATATATGATGAATTAAAAACAGAGGCGCGACGAGTTTTTGAAAGCCTGCCCGAAGTTAGTCCAGCAACCTATAACGGAACGCCTTCGTATGTTCAATTCACTTTGCCTATTGCAATTCCGTTGGTTGCTCCGGGTGAAAGCATTTTGCAAACAACAGAAATGACGAAGAAAAACGAAAGGGAGGCATTAGTTAATGAATATGAATCGATTGAAAACCTTCCTTTTAATAACGAGGAATACAAAAGCAATATCAACATTCCGCTTTCGCACCATAATTATAGCCTTTTTGATCCAGCGATGAACCGTGTTGGGTTGAACAACCACACGGCACAGAAACCTTATGTCTATAGTGAGGTGAACAAATATTACGATTTTGAAGCAGCCAATCAAGAAATTTTAAAAAACAAAACTTCGTGGTTTGGCCGAAAGCTTTGGAACGAACACCTCGTTACTATAAAAGGAAAGGATTATTGGTTGACGCTGGATGCCGGAGTGGATTTACAGGCGGGAAAAGATTTTGACGCAGATATTGATACCTATAATAACACACGCTTGGTTTACACCCAAGGAAGTGTAGGGAAGCAACTTAGCTTTTTTGGGGTTATTTATGAAAGCCAAGGTCGCTTTGCAGATTATTTTAATAGATATGCAGAATCCATAAAACCGGACGGTGGAAACCCCGCAATCATTCCAGGGCGCGGGATAGCAAAAGCTTTTAGATCAGACTCCTATGATTATCCTATTGCAACCGGGCACATTTCCTACACCCCATCAAAATATTTCAATATTCAGTTGGGGCACGGAAAAACCTTTTTGGGCGACGGGTATCGGTCTTTATTGACTAGTGATAATGCCAGCTCGTATCCTTTCTTCAAAATAAATACTACTTTTTGGAAATTGAAATACACCAACACTTGGATGTCGCTGCGCGATGTTCGTCCCGAGGTTACGGAAGATGGTTCCTTCCGCACAAAATATATGGCAAACCATTATTTGAGCTACAACATCACTAAACGTTTGAACATTGGTCTCTTTGAATCTGTAATTTGGCAGAACGACAATGGTCGCGGTTTTGATGTGAATTATTTAAACCCCATTATATTTTACCGAGCTATAGAATTTTCAACCGGTTCCCGCGGGGGTAATGCTTTGATAGGGATCAGCGGAAAGTATAAAGTGAATGACCGCATAAACGCCTATGGCCAACTTATTATTGACGAATTTTCTTCCAGTGATGTTTTTGGCGGAAAAGGAAGCTATAAAAACAAAACCGGTTATCAGCTTGGACTAAAATATTACGATGCGTTTGGTTTAAAAAATCTCTATTTGCAAACGGAATATAATAGGGTTCGTCCATACACCTATTCGCATAATACAATTGTTCTAAATTATGGACACAACAATCAATCTATGGCGCATACGCTTGGCGCCAATTTTTCTGAATTTATAGCCATTGCGCGATACCAAAAAGGAAGAATTTATGGCGATGCCAAATTTATTGTTGCAAAGCGAGGCTTTGAGTTTAACACTCCAGAGAATTCAAGTTTTTATGGCAGCAATATCTACGGAAATGAAGACGACAGAATCTCCACTGATGGAAACGATGTAGCACAAGGAAATACTACCGATTTTTTCCACGCTGAAGTGCAGGCCGGATATGTAATAAATCCGGCAACCAATCTAAAAATTTATGGAAGCTTTATATACAGAAATTTTGACCCAAAGGTGGATACAGAAACTGTTTTCAAAAACCAAACCAGTTGGGTGAATTTTGGAATCCGTACAGATTTGTTCAACTGGTATTATGATTTTTAAAAAAGCTTAATCCACATCATTACTTCCCTCTACCTTTTGGGCAGGTTTTGAAGGATTGCTTTCTTTTTGGCTAGCTTGCTCTTTCATTTTTTCTATCTTTTCTCGCGCTTGTTGGTTTTTTTCAGCGTTTTTGTCAATAGGACTGCGTTCTTTGGCTACTTCTTTATAAATCATTCTTAAAAAAGCTTCCCTTGAAATAAAACCACTGCCATAGCCATTGTTATCATATTCTTTAGTTAAATCGGTCATTTTTGCAACTTCTTCTTCTGTTTTTTTATTGATGTAATTCATAGCTACTCTTTTGTAAACAATAGATAGCATATCCGCTGCTTTTTGAAGGTCTTTATAAGTACCCACATCGCCATGGCCGGGAATAATCTTGGTATCTTCATTTATTACAAGCAGTGCCTTCTCAATTCCCTCTACACATCCTTTTAGGCTACCTCCATTTTCGGTGTCGATGAAAGGGTATTTTCCATTGAAGAAAACATCACCGGTATGCAGCACGTTGCTAGTAGTAAAGTAAACCATAGCATCGCCATCAGTATGGGCATTATGAACGTGAAAGGCATATATTTTTTCCCCATTATAATGAAAGGTAAGATCTTCCGAAAAGGTAACCATTGGAAGGGTTTCCTGTGGAATTTTTTTCTTTTCATCGGCAATTATACCCAGTAAGCGCGTACGAAGATTTTCCTGTGAAAATATAATTGTTCCCGTTTGCGCCATGGCTGCATTTCCACCGATATGGTCACCGTGAAAATGTGTATTTACCAAAAACTGCACAGGTTTGTTGCTGATTGTATTTATGTCTTTTTGAATTTGTTCAATGCTTTTGGCAAATTGGGCATCTATCATAAAAACCCCGTCGTTGCCAAAACTAAGACCTATGTTTCCGCCGTTGCCCTGAAGCATGTAAATATTGCTGTTAACTTTTATGAGCTTTGTATTCACTTTACTGCCGCTGTCAGATTGAGAATAAACAGTTAAAACTGAAAAGAATAGTGTTGCGGTGAAAATTAATTTGGATAGCATATTTTTTATGTTTTAAAATCGGTTCAAATTAGTAAAAATGCTGAAATAAAACCACAAGATTGTTGATAATATATTGCGAAAAAAATTCAGGAAGCGTATCTTTGCCACGCCTAAAAATAAAAGCTTGTCCGTTACCCAATCACAATCAATTACCCAGTCAGTTATTAGGAATTTCACTGAAATCACCAAGCTTCGTCTTTCGGTGAGTGTAGTCTTTTCTTCGGTTGCGGGTTATTTGTTGGGTGCAGAATCCATAGATTTTTATATGCTTTTTCTGTTATGCGTGGGTGGATATTGTATGGTTGGAGCTTCAAATGTATATAACCAAATAATTGAGCGCGACCTAGATGCGCTGATGGACCGCACCAAAAATAGGCCACTGCCTGCCGGGCAAATGAGCGTTCGCTCGGCATTTATACTTGCCATTGTTCTTACGGTAATAGGGATTGTAGTTTTGTATTCCATAAATCCTATCACGGCGATGTTTGGGGCTATTTCCATTTTTATGTACGTGAGCCTATACACCCCTTTAAAAACAAAAACTCCGCTTTCGGTTTTTGTGGGTGCATTTCCGGGGGCTATTCCTTTTATGTTAGGCTGGGTTGCAGCAACCGGTAATTTTGGAATTGAGCCGGGCACATTGTTTATGATTCAGTTTTTTTGGCAGTTTCCACATTTCTGGGCCATTGGTTGGTTTCTTTTTGACGATTACCAAAAAGGAGGGTTCTTTATGCTCCCCAACGGAAAGCGGGATAGAGGCACGGCAATACAAGTTATTTTATACACAATCTGGACTGTGCTCGTCTCTTTAATACCCATTTTGGGAATTACAGGAAAGCTATACTTAACACCAGTTTCAGGAGTTTTGATTGCAATTTTGGGAATTGGACTTATTTATTATGCACTTAGGCTTTATAAAGAAAAAACATCCAAAGCTGCCAAACAGCTTATGCTTGCTAGCGTGAGCTATATTACTTTGCTGCAAATAATTTATGTTGCCGACAAATTTTTAAGATAAAAGAAGCTGGATGTTGGATGACATATGTAAAAATAGAATACGAGTCAACGAATCCCAATTAACGAATTAACGAATCACAAGAAACAATGGATCTAACTGAAGGAACAGAACAGGTAAAAATAAACCGAGCAAAAAAAAATATGCTTTGGTTTGGTATTATTAGCTTAACCATGAGTTTTGCGGGTCTAACCAGCGCTTATGTAGTAAGCAAGGAAAGACCGGATTGGATTTCATCTTTTGAAATTCCGCAGGCTTTTTACATTAGTCTTGCATTAATAATTGCGAGTAGCATTACGGTGCATCTTGCTTTAAAAACAATCAGAAAACAACAAAATGGCCTCGGTATGTTTCTTTTGGTTACCACTTTTTTATTGGGTGTTTTGTTTGTTATTTTTCAATTTGTGGGTTTTTCAGAAATCATACAAAACGGATATAATTTTACGGGACCCACAAGCAGCATCACCACTTCTTTTATTTATCTGGTAGTTTTGTTGCACGTAGCTCACGTTTTTGCGGGACTTATATCGCTTTTGGTTGTAATTTATAATCATTTTAAACTAAAATATGAAAACGGTGAAACCCTTGGGGTTGAACTGGCCGCAACTTTTTGGCATTTTGTTGACATAGTGTGGATTTACCTGTTTTTATTTTTATATTTTGTTTAACCTTAAATATTAATTTTAAAGCACACACAAAACATCATACCGCGCTATTTGAATAGATTTTTTCTAAATTAATAATTGATGTTTCGTTAAATAAAAATTAAACGTATTTTTGAACCTTATTTAAAAACCTATTTCTTTTTATGGAAGCTACCGTTGTTAAAACAGGTACCGAAGGAAAAACCTGGGGTGGTGGAAACCAACCACTAAAAGCCAGTTATGGCAAAATGATGATGTGGTTTTTCATCGTTTCCGACGCCTTGACGTTTTCAGGATTTCTTGCCTCTTATGGATTTTCAAGATTCAAATTTGTGGACGCTTGGCCCATTCCCGATGAAGTTTTTACCCACTTCCCATTTCTTCACGGAGTAGATGCGCCAATGTATTATGTGGCATTTATGACCTTTATCTTGATTTTTTCATCCGTAACAATGGTTTTGGCAGTGGATGCAGGGCATAAAATGCAGCAAAATAAAGTAATACTTTATATGTTTCTTACCATAATTGGGGGTTTTATTTTCTTGGGTTCGCAAGCTTGGGAATGGGCAACCTTTATTAAGGGTGATTATGGAGCAATAGAAACTAAAGGTGGACAAATTGTTCAGTTTTTGGATAAAGAAGGAGAACGAGTGGCGCTTCGTGATTTTGCTACAATGGCAACAAGAGAGCGAACTGAGCAAACAAAAGAAAATGGAATTTGGTTCAATAATGAATCGGAATATTACCCAAGTGTTTCTTTTGAACAGGTAAAAGAAGGCTTCCTTGCCAATGATAATCTTTTAGTAAGAGTTCAGCAAAAAGATGAGCATGGACACCACATAATTTTAAATCGTGAAGAATCCATTGCAAAGGTTGTTATTGATGGGCAAATGGTAGTTGAAGGCGCAAACCTTCGCCACAATGAATACGGGCACCCACTATTTGCAAACTTTTTCTTTTTTATTACAGGTTTTCACGGATTTCACGTAGCTACTGGGGTATTAATAAACTGTATAATATTCTTCAACATAATATTGGGCACCTACGAGCGCCGCGGCCATTACGAAATGGTTGAAAAAGTTGGACTGTACTGGCACTTTGTGGATTTGGTATGGGTATTTGTATTTACATTCTTTTATCTTGTATAAAATTTTATATTAAAAAATGGCACACGAGCAAGCACATAAATTAGCAATCTTTAGAGGGACTTTAAAGTTCAAATCAAATGTAACCAAGATTTGGGGTGTATTTGTAATACTCTCCATCGTTACCACAGTAGAAGTAGCGTTGGGTATTATCCGTCCAGCCTTTTTGGTGGATACTCACTTTTTGGCACTAAAACTTCTTAACTGGATATTCATCCTGCTTACACTATTTAAGGCATATTACATTACTTGGGACTTTATGCACATGCGTGACGAGACCTCTGGTTTGCGAAGAGCTGTAATCTGGACCTCTCTATTTTTGATAAGTTATTTGGTTGTGCTTTTGCTAATTGAAGGCGATTATATTTATGAAGTTTATAAAGTTGGTTTTATAAAATTCAATTTTTAAACCCATTTTAGATTTATAAAAAAAAGCCCTCAACTTGAGGGTTTTTTTATGCGTATATATATCATTGAAAGAAAGATATTTTATTGTCCGAAATTAGCTAGAAACATAAGAACCTGATGATTTTGTCATTCCGACGCAGGAGGAATCTCACTAAGTTTCAACGGACTATTGAATGTGATTCATTTATTTTTAAATAACAATTAGGCCCTTATAATTGAATATGGGCATTCAAGAAAGATATTAAAATAAGACAGTTGTATCAATTAGAAACTATTCCTTTAGCACTTTAAAGACTTGCTCGCCTTTATCAGTTTCCAATCTTAGGTAATAAACCCCGGTTGAATAATTGCTAAAGTTGATATGTGAAAACTCGCCATCTTTTTTGAGTAATATTCTTCCGAAAGTATCATAAAGTTTAATGTTGGTTATGGCTGTGCCTGTTTCTCCCCTAACATTTAAAATAGTACTTACGGGATTTGGATAAACCTTAAAATTGTTGGTTTGATTTTCCTCAACTCCCAAAATAGTATAATTTTCATACCAAGCTATTTTATCATCATTTTGTGATGCAGAAAGCACATCCATATCGCCGTCGTTGTCTATGTCGGCAGCTATTACAGAACGGGGCGACTGGACTTCAGTCGTTATAGTCTGTTTTTCCCCAAAACTACCTAGACCGTCAAGATTTTCAAACCAGACCACTTCGCCTGCAAATGTCTCCACGCTTGTGGCAAGTACATCCATGTCGTTATCGTTATCCAAATCGGCTACATATACTGCGAAGGCAAAAGACAGAGAGTTTGTAATTATTTTTTTCGGGCCAAAATTTCCAAGACCATCCAAGTTTTCGTGCCAGGCAACCTCATTGTCGCCGTTCGAAGCAGAAAAAACGTCCATATCGCCATCGCCATCGGCATCGGCAACAAAGAGCATATTTGCATATACGGAAAAATCGCGAATGACACGACGGGTGCCAAAATTACCCAGCCCATCAAGGTTTTCATACCAGAATATTCTTGCAACATCTGGGGCATTCCCGTTGCCCACCACATCAAGATCTCCATCGCCATCCATATCGGCCGCCACAACGGATCTAGAGCTCAGTATGTTATCATCTATAATTTTTCTAAAACTGAAATTTCCCTGTCCATCTAGATTTTCATACCATGCCAGTCCAGAGCCATTCGATGCCGAGATAAGATCGTTATCGCCATCGTCATCCAAATCGGCTGCTATGACCGAAAAAGCACCATCTGCATTACCTGAAATTATATTTTGAGAACTAAAATTTCCTAACCCATCCAAGTTTTCATACCATATAATTCTATCTAAGGAAGCAGCAGTAGTTATTACATCAAAATCACCATCATTATCCAAATCTGCTGAATATATTGAATAAGTTTCATCGTGTAAATCATTATCAATAGTATTTGGAACTCCAAAATCACCTCTCCCGTCCAAATTCTCAAACCAAGCAACATTAAAATTTCCACTTCTACAAGATGTAACAATATCCATGTCTCCATCACCGTCAATATCGGCCGCAAAAACAGCTGTTGTAAGCTCAGCCTCCGTAGAAATTATTTGTTGTGTACCAAATTGTGAATAACCATTAAAAAAAACTAATGGTACCAAAAGCAATAAGTATTTCATCATTTAACATTTAAAAGAATGGCTCTAATTTTCTTAGAGCCATTCTATAAGTAAAATTTAATTTTCTTTAAAAATAATCATTAGTGTCCGACTAAAATACGATTTTAGTTAATACCACCTTCTGGGATCAGTAAAACTGTTTTGTTTTTGTTTTTTGTCAATAGCAGGGGGAGCAGTTAAAAAAAACTTAATTGTCTATCTGGTGGTTTTGTTGTTAGTTCAAGCCATTGTTTACTTGGATTTTCGAGGAATTTGAACAGATCAATATAAGTCATTAAGTGAAAACGTATCACTGACACCATATTAGAGTATGCCCATCTGCGTTTGGTCTTTCGTTGAATAACAAGCATTAGTAATTGTATAATAAGTCCGCACCAAATCTGTATTTCGATAGCATTTTGATTGTCTCCGAGGAAGTATTTTAACGGAAAATTTTGCTTAAGCCTTTTAAACATTGTTTCTATCTGCCATCTGTGTTTATATATAGCTGCTATTTTATCTGGACCGATAAGAAAGTTGTTTGTGATAAACTCAAAGACCTTGTTTGTATTTGCATCCCAGTAAGCAACTCTTCTCAGCCCAACGGTTTTATCTTTTTTCTGGACTGTAATACGCTCATCCTTTAGTACGGCATCACTTGTGGTATCGGACAGGTCAAACTCTGCAATACCTGTATAACGTGCGTTTTCCTTTTGTCTGGTTACAAAATAGATGTCATCATCTATCCATTGCGCAAATTGTTGGTAATCATTATATGCCTTGTCAAAAACTACAAAAGAGCCTTTTTCTAAATTTAAATCTTTTAGGAACGTGTGGTCGTGCGTTGCCGCACTTGTAAAGCGGACAAGACAGGGAACGTCTTCTAGGGCGTTAATCATTGTGTGCATTTTAATACCGCCCTTCTTTTTTCCGTTAATGGGATTGCGCCCAACACCTTTTAGAATATCACTAAAGAGGCTTATAGTACTGGAATCAACAATTTTTAGATGCTTAACGGGTAAAGACAGCGAACTGCTGTCCGATAAAAACCCACGATACTCATTAAGCAAGCTATAATAGATGCTGGCAAATACTTCGCTATTACGTTTCTTATTAGCGTCTGACAAGGTGCTTCGTCTAGGGAAATATTTAAGGTTTAAATGCCCGATCCTACCCTCGCAGGCAAGCAATATGGTAGAGAGTTCCCGTAATGAACTCACACCACTTAGAGTTGCATAGAGCATAGTTACTAAATGATCGTATGTTTTAAAACGCTTGTAATACCTGTCGCTGTTATGCCGGGATACTGTCCGGGTAATTATTGATGGAGAAAGCAATTTTAATAGTTGCTTGATAATAGGCTGTCCGCTAAAGTTGTTACTTTTGTTCATAGTATTTTAGTTTGTGGAAAAACCAAATTACTATAAAGCGGGAAATCCATCAAGGAAATCCCGCTTTTAAAAAGTTTTATCGGACACTAATGATTTATTATAATGAATGGCTATTCAGAAAGACTGAATCTG
>JBBQUI010000064.1:0-14768 GCA_038212575.1 Flavobacteriales bacterium | reverse complement strand
CCTTCGGGCACTTCGCCTTTATCGCCGTACATCTGCTCGCTTTCCATAAAAATTACCGGATCGTTATCGCGAATGGCACTTTTCAACAAGCCTTTTGCGTCAGCTGGATTACTTGGCACTACAACTTTCAAACCTGGACAGTTGGCATACCAGCTTTCAAAAGCCTGAGAGTGTGTAGCGCCTAATTGCCCTGCAGAAGCCGTTGGCCCACGAAAAACAATAGGAATATTAAATTGTCCTCCGCTCATTTGGCGCATCTTGGCAGCGTTGTTTATAATTTGGTCTATTGCCACCAAAGAGAAGTTAAAAGTCATAAACTCAATGATTGGTCTGTTGCCATTCATCGCAGAACCTACGCCTATACCCGAAAAACCCATTTCGGAAATTGGGGTGTCAATAACGCGTTTTGCGCCAAACTCATCAAGCATTCCTTTACTGGCTTTGTAAGCTCCATTATATTCGGCAACTTCCTCGCCCATTAAATATATAGTATCGTCGCGGCGCATTTCTTCGCTCATCGCTTCCTGTATGGCTTCTCTGAATTGTAATGTTTTCAAAATATTACTTATTGATTATTTATATTTTTTTTCTTATCAATTGAATTTTGCCCAATCCCTTCATATGTATTTTTCTTTTCTCTTTCTTCTTTTTTCTCTTCTCTATTTTTCAGGGATAGCAAAAATACTATAATTCCAATCTGTTTAAATATTATTTCCACACTTTTAACCAAATTTTATTATGCGTGCATAACAAAAAAAAGAAATATATTCTTAACTTCGCACCTACGTAGTCCGAAGCTCGAAGAGCGAAGGATTAACTATACAATCCGAAGCTTTTAGCGAAGGGTTGCCGAACTAAATATACAATCCAAGTTTAACTAAAAAAATCGCTCAAAAACTTGTATTGAGCGTAGTCGAAATATGAAAATATTAGTCTGTATAAGTCACGTACCGGACACAACTTCAAAAATCAATTTTACCGACGGAAATACAAAATTTGACACCAACGGAGTTCAGTTTGTAATCAATCCAAATGACGAATTTGGCCTTACCCGCGCTATGTGGTTTAAGGAAAAACAAGGCGCAACCGTACACGTTGTGAACGTTGGCGGGCCCGAAACAGAGCCTACACTTCGCAAAGCTTTGGCTATTGGTGCTGATGAAGCAATCAGAGTAAACACAGCCGCAACCGACGGTTTTTCAGTAGCAAAACAACTTGCAAACATTGCCAAAGAAGGTGGTTATGATTTAGTAATCGGTGGAAGAGAATCAATCGATTACAACGGCGGAATGGTTCCCGGAATGCTTGCAAAACTTATTGGAGCAAATTTTGTGAACACTTGCATCGGTCTTGAAATTGAAGGAGATAAAGCCACTGCAATCCGTGAAATAGATGGCGGAAAAGAAACTTTGAAAACCTCGCTTCCATTGGTAATTGGCGGTCAAAAAGGTTTGGTTCAGGAAAGCGACCTTCGCATCCCGAACATGCGCGGTATTATGCAAGCCCGCTCAAAACCTTTAAATGTAAAAGAACCTATTGACGCAAATTCAGAAACTAGTACGCTGTCTTTTGAAAAACCAGATCCAAAAGGGGCTGTTAAATTGGTGGACACCGTGGACGAATTGATAAATCTTTTGCACAACGAGGCAAAGGTAATTTAATGTTTCGGGTTCGCTCGGCAACCATAATTTTTAATAACAACAATAATTTACGAGAACATTATTAATCTAAAATCGTAAATCTAAAATCGTAAATCAAATGTCAGTTTTAGTATATACAGAATCAGAAGAAGGAAAAATCAAAAAAATAGCTTTGGAAGCAGTTGCCTATGCAAAGGGAATTGCCGACCAAATGGGCACATCTGTTACCGCAGTTAGCATTAACGCCAATGACACTTCGGAATTGGGCAAATATGGTGCTTCAAAAGTTTTGCAGGTTTCCAATGATAAATTAAGCCAATTTAATGCTGAAGCATATGCAGATGTAATTGCGCAAGCCGCGAAAAATGAAGATGCCAAAGTTCTCGTCGTTACTTCCAGCGCAAACAGTAAATTTTTAGCACCTGCACTTGCCGTTAATTTGGAGGCGGGTTATGTGCCAAATGTAATTGGTCTTCCTGAAAGCACTTCGCCTTTCAAAGTGAAATCGAATGTTTTCACCAATAAAGCTTTTGCAACTACAGAAATTAAAACCGATATCAAAATAATCGGCTTGGGAAAAAATTCATACGGATTGAAAGAAAACGAAACTTCTGCAGCAAATGAAGCATTTTCTCCAAACCTTGACGCTCACGATTTCGATATGGAAATTGTTTCCGTAGATAAAGCGACCGATAAAGTAACAATCGCTGATGCAGAAATTGTTGTTTCCGGCGGTCGTGGCCTTAAAGGTCCCGAAAACTGGGGAATGATTGAAGATCTTGCAAAAACATTGGGTGCAGCTACAGCGTGCTCTAAACCCGTGAGCGATATGGGCTGGAGACCGCACAGCGAGCACGTTGGGCAAACCGGAAAACCCGTTGCCTCCAATCTTTACATTGCCATTGGAATAAGTGGTGCGATTCAGCATTTAGCGGGGATCAACGCCTCAAAAGTAAAAGTGGTTATAAATAACGATCCCGAAGCACCTTTCTTTAAGGCCGCAGACTACGGTATGGTTGGCGATGCTTTTGAAATTGTGCCAAAACTCACTGAAAAATTAAAAGAATTTAAAGCGCAAAACGCATAATTTTTCATTAATTTGTGCCTTGAAAAAAGGCTGTTTAAATTAGGAAACACCCTCATTTAAACAGCTTTTTTTTATTTTTATACTTTTACATTAATAATACAATCTATACCGAAAAACTTGGAACCTGAAACCTGGAACCTGAAACTTCAACAATGAGTTTAGTAAAACTTACCATAAAAGGAATATCCTACAGCCAAACCCAAAATGGAGCCTACGCCCTTATTTTGAACGAAGTTGATGGCGAACGAAAATTGCCAATTGTTATCGGTGCTTTTGAAGCCCAATCCATCGCCATTGCTTTGGAAAAAGACATAACCCCGCCCCGACCACTTACTCACGACCTTTTTAAAAACTTTGCCGATCGTTTCGATATTGTGGTAAAACAGGTGATAATCCACAAATTGGTTGACGGTGTTTTCTACTCCAGCATTATCTGCGAGCGCGATAAAATTGAAGAGATAATCGATGCCCGAACCAGTGATGCCATTGCCTTGGCACTTCGGTTTAAAGCGCCGATTTTCACCTATAAAAATATTTTGGACAAAGCGGGAATATTTCTAAAAACCTCAACCACCAAAAAAACTATTTCAAAGGAAGAAGAAACTGTTATTGAAAATCTGCTTTTGGGCGAAGACAAAGAATCCATAAAACCTGCCGGGGAAGATTACAGCAAACTGAGCCTAAGTGAACTGAACAAAATGCTGGACGAAGCCGTTAATAATGAAAATTACGAAAAAGCAGCAAGAGTTCGGGATGAAATATCGAAACGACAGTGATTGCAGTTGTGAGTTGTGAGGTGTCAGTTTTTGAAACTTGAACTTGTCACCCAGAGCGCAGTCGAAGGGTTGAAAATTGAATTGTGAACTTGTCACCCTGAGCGCAGTCGAAGGGTTGAAAATTGAATTGTGAACTTGTCACCCTGAGCGCAGTCGATGGGTTGAATATTGAATTGTGAACTTGTCACCCTGAGCGCAGTCGAAGGGTTGAATATTGAATTGTGAACTTGTCACCCTGAGCGCAGTCGATGGGTTGAACTTTGAATAATTTATGCAGAAATTTATACTTGTAGCCATCGCGCTGCTTTTCTTCGGAACTGTTTTCGCTCAAAGCATTGAAAAAACCTGGCAATTTTCTGAAGTAAAAGACGAAAACGGCCTTTCCACCCTAAACATAAATCCCGATAAAGATTACCTAAAACTCGAAAACGGTTCTTTTGAATATCAAATGGCTGGATTTGACAGCCTAAAATCAAGCGGCGATTATATTTTTCAGAATAATTTGCTGGTTCTTTTTTTCAATAAACCCAGTGACAGTATTAGAAGATTTCGGGTTGAGGAATTAACCGACAGTACCCTTGCGCTTTCCGAAAACAATTATAAATACCAACTAAAAGTTCCAAAAACGGAAATTGCACCCGTGCTGGCCACCACGGTCAACTCTTCTGATATTATCCCGAGCAAAGGTTTTTCAATGCAAAGTTTGTGGCGTGGAATATTGGGAATGGTTTCACTACTTATAATAGCATTTCTTTTCAGCGCAAACAGAAAAGCCATCAATTGGAAAACAGTTGGCATCGGCCTTGCGCTCCAGTTGATTATCGCGATAAGCGTTTTAAAAATTACTTTTGTAAAAAATATTTTTGAATGGATTGGCGAACGGTTTATAAATGTTTTGAATTATACAAAAGCAGGAAGCGAATTCCTCTTTGGTGGAATGCTGGACATCAACTCCTTCGGTTTTATTTTTGCATTTCAGGTTTTGCCAACCATTATCTTTTTCTCCGCTCTGACCTCGGTTCTTTTTTACTTCGGAATTATTCAAGTAATTGTAAAAGGAATGGGCTGGCTATTGACGAAGCTTTTGAATATTTCAGGCGCTGAGAGTTTAAGTGTAGCCGGAAACATCTTTTTGGGCCAAACCGAAGCGCCACTGCTCATAAAAGCCTATTTAGAAAAAATGAACAAATCTGAAATGCTACTGGTTATGGTGGGCGGAATGGCGACCGTTGCAGGGGCCGTACTTGCGGCTTATATCGGTTTTTTGGGTGGTGATGATCCGGGATTGCGACTCACTTTTGCAAAACACCTTTTGGCAGCTTCCGTTATGGCAGCTCCGGGAGCAATCGTTATTTCGAAAATGTTATACCCACAGACTGAGCCCATAGATACAGACGTCCACGTTTCCTCAGAAAAAATTGGCTCGAACTTTTTGGATGCTATCGCCAACGGAACCACAGAGGGTTTGCGGCTTGCTGTGAATGTAGGCGCGATGCTTTTGGTTTTTGTGGCCTTTATAGCAATGCTTAACGGAATTCTTGGCTGGGTTGGCGATGTTACTACAATTAATGAATGGGTTGCGGCGAATTCGGTATATAAAAGCCTCTCTTTGGAAGCTATTTTAGGAACCGTTTTCGCACCGCTAATGTGGCTAATTGGCGTGGCAACGGAAGATATGACGATGATGGGCCAGCTTTTGGGAATCAAACTTGTCGCGAGTGAATTTGTAGGTTACATTCAGTTGGCAGAACTTAAAAATGTGACAAACGAACTGCACCTGAATTACGAAAAAAGCATTATTATGGCAACTTATATGCTTTGCGGTTTTGCGAATTTCGCCTCTATCGGGATTCAAATCGGTGGCATAGGCTCATTGGCACCGGGTCAACGAAAAACACTTTCAAAATTTGGAATGAAAGCTTTAATTGGCGGGACGATTGCTTCGCTTATTTCTGCTACAATTGCAGGAATGATTATTGGGTAACTTCAAATTGTGGTTAATAACTTTTTAAATAATATAGTATTCCTGTTCGTTCTCTTGAAGTGATTTCTCTATTTTAGAAAACTTAAAAAGCGAAGGAACATGAAGCAATACCACGACCTCCTAAAACACGTAATAGAAAACGGAAGCGATAAGCAAGACCGCACGGGCACAGGGACCAAAAGCGTTTTTGGCCACCAAATGCGTTTTGACCTCAGCGAGGGTTTCCCAATGGTAACTACCAAAAAACTTCACTTAAAATCTATCATCTACGAACTTTTATGGTTTTTGAATGGCGACACAAACATAAAGTACCTTCAAGAAAACGGCGTTCGCATTTGGAACGAATGGGCAGATGAAAATGGCAATTTGGGTCCTGTTTACGGCCACCAATGGCGCAACTGGAACAGTGAGGAAATAGATCAGATTTCAGAAATAATCCAAACGCTTAAAACAAACCCAGATAGCCGCCGCATGCTGGTTAGCGCGTGGAACCCGAGTGTGATGCCGAATACTTCAAAACCGTTTTCAGAAAATGTG
Source organism: Flavobacteriales bacterium (assembly GCA_038212575.1). Taxonomy (GTDB): domain Bacteria; phylum Bacteroidota; class Bacteroidia; order Flavobacteriales; family Flavobacteriaceae; genus Aequorivita. The sequence continues at coordinate 8,744 of JBBQUI010000064.1, read as the reverse complement.
GCCAATGGCAAAGCCGCGCTTCCACCTTGTCATGCTTTCTTTCAATTTTATGTCAGCCCCCCATCCCCCGAAGGGGGAGAAAATACTCGTAAATTATCTTGCCAACTCTATCAACGTAGCGCAGATATTTTTCTGGGCGTTCCTTTTAATATTGCTTCATACGCATTATTGACAATGATGGTTGCTCAGGTTTGTGGATACCAGCCCGGTGATTTTGTGCATACCTTTGGCGATGCCCATATTTACAGCAACCATTTTGAACAGGTTGAACTTCAACTTTCCCGCGAACTGCGTCCTTTGCCAAAAATGTTGCTCAATCCAGATGTAAAAGATATATTTGGCTTCACTTTTGATGACTTTACACTCGTGGACTACAATCCACACCCACATATCAAAGGCGCTGTTGCTATTTAATCAAAACTAAATTCCCCAAATGAAAAACTTACTTATTGCAATCTGCATTCTTTTTTCAACTACAATTTTCGCCCAAGAAGAATGGGGCGATGTAAATAAAAACACCGTTACTTTAAAAGAAATTGCCCCAATTTGGGCAGGTTGCGAAGCTGGTGATGCTGCAAAAAGAGACGCCTGTTTCAATCAAAAACTATCAGCACATATTTCCAAAAACTTCAAATATCCTACCGAAGCCTATAAAAATAACGATCAGGGAAAAGTGATTGTTGAGTTTATCATTAACGAAAAAGGCGTGGTGGAAGTAACTAGTGTTTCCGGAGGCACAAAAGCGCTTCAAGACGAAGCAAAACGAAACATTCTGGCAATCCCACAAATGGCAAAGCCAGGAATGATGGGTGGCAAGCCGCGCGCTATTAAAATGACTGTTCCATTTACTTTTAAAACTGGAAAATAATGTGCAAAAAAGCACTTATGCTTCTGTTTCTCATTTTAAGCCTAACTCTTTTTTCACAAACTTCCGAAAGCAATAAAAATCGAGCTTCTCTAGAGAGTTGTTCTTTATTGGAAAACTCTAACCGAACTGATTGTTATATTGAAACACTTCACCGTATTCTATTTGACGAAATCTCAAAAAAATACACCAATTTTGAATTGCCCAATAATTCAGAGCTAAAAACCGAAATGGAGATTACACTCACTAAAAATGGGGTGTTTAAAGTTGATATACCAAAATCCGCAAATCCAAAAATAGACGCCTCAATACTGAACAAATTTGTTTCATTTGAAAAAATTTTTCCTGTTGAAGATAAAAACGGTAATTCTGAAGAAATCAAGTTCTCAACAATTTTTATAATAAATGTCGATACCGAAGGGAAAATTGGATTGGGGCTAAAAAAACAACTGATTGGAGGATTTGAAGAAGAACAAAATCTCCCTTTTGACATAATTGAAAAGGTCCCGGTATTCCCTGGATGTACCGGAAACACTAATGAAGAACTAAGGAATTGTCTTTCCAAAAATATCACAAATCACGTTATTAAAGAATTTAAATTTTCGATTGTCAAAAAATTAGACCTTCCAAAAGGACTTACGCGAATCTACGTCAACTTTAAAATTGACAAAAAAGGAAAAGTAATTGACGTTGTGGCAAAAGCAGATCATGAAAGATTAGAAAAAGAAGCAATTCGAGTTTTAAATAAAGTTCCTCGTATGGAGCCTGGGGAGCAAAAAGGAAAACCTGTTGGAGTTTTGTATAGCTTGCCCATTGCACTGCAGGTTGAATAATCAATATATTTTCCCTTTAACATGATTTAAACATTTCCTGAAAATTATATTATTAACTTTAAAGTGTCGTCAAAAAAAAATTGCGGCACTTTATTTATGATTGCAACCGATACTTTGGTTTCGTTATTTCTCGAAACCCGCCAACATACCGAAATTATTTGCAAGCCGCTCGAAATTGAAGACTACGTTGTACAGCCCATTGTAGATGTTTCGCCCCCAAAATGGCACCTTGGCCACACCACTTGGTTTTTTGAGGAATTTATATTGAAACCTCACAAACCCGGTTACCGATTATTTCACGAAGACTTCGCTTTTGTTTTCAATAGTTATTATGAAAATGTGGGGAAGCGAGTAATTAGAAATGACCGCGGAAACCTTTCCCGACCGGGCGTCGCGAAGGTCTATGATTACCGTCATTATGTTACCAACGAAATGAAAGATTTTCTTTCCGAAGAAATTTCAAAGGAAATTGAGGAACTGCTTTTAATAGGAATCCATCACGAAAAACAACACCAAGAACTTCTTACTACAGATATAAAATATATTCTTGGCAATAACCCTTTGCTCCCAAAATACAGCGATTCATTTTCAGAAAATCCAATCCAAAATTTTCAGCAGGAATGGATTGAAATGGAGGAAGGTATCTATGAAATAGGTCACAATAACGAAGAGGAATTCTGTTATGACAATGAATTGGGCCGCCACAAAGTTTATCTTCAAGATTATAAAATCTCTAACAAACTCGTTACTAATGCAGAATACCTTGAGTTTATAAATGCAGGTGGTTATAAAGATTTTAACCTTTGGCACGCCGAAGGTTGGGATTGGGTGCAACAAAACAATATTTCTGCGCCTATGTATTGGCACAATATAGATGGCGATTGGCACCAATACACAATGAAAGGACTGAAAAAAATAAACTTGGAAGGGCCTGTTTCACACATTTCCTATTTTGAAGCTTTTGCCTTCGCCCAATGGAAAGATTGCCGTTTGTCCACCGAATTTGAATGGGAAGCCGCACAGCATAATTTTAAATGGGGAAGCCGATGGGAGTGGACCGAAAGCTCCTATCTACCCTATCCCGGCTACACCAAAGCCCCGGGCGCCATTGGTGAATACAACGGAAAATTTATGGTGAACCAAAAAGTGCTCCGTGGAGGTTCCGTGGCCACTTCGCCAAAACACACGCGGGCTACATATCGCAATTTTTTTCAAACTAATCTGCGGTGGCAGTATACAGGATTAAGGTTAGCAAAATAAATACGACTATAGCTTCATGACTACAAAAATAAAACCTCAGCAAAACAGAACTTTCAAGAGAGAAGTAACCGAAGGTCTCACCTGCTTTCCCAAACATCTTTCCTCAAAATATTTTTATGATAAAAAGGGCGATAAACTTTTTCAGGATATTATGGCGATGCCCAGCTATTACCTGACGGGTTGTGAATTTGAAATAATTTCAAAAAACATTTTCACTATTGGGGAATTATTTCGCGATAGAAAAAACGGTTTAGATCTTATAGAACTTGGCGCAGGCGATGGCAAGAAGACAAAGGTGCTTTTGAAATATATGGCCGAAAATAATTTCAACTTCGTCTATAAACCTATCGATATAAGCGAAAATGCCGTGGAATTGCTCTCCAACAATTTAGCCCACGAAATGCCTACACTAGCTGTGGATGCCGAAGTGGGCGAATATTTTGAAGTTTTGGAAAGGCTGAAAGGTTTCAACAAGCGCAAAAAAGTAATTATGGTTTTGGGAAGTAACATAGGCAACCTACGCCATCCGAAGGCAATTGACTTTCTTTCAAAGCTAAAGGACGCGATGCTTCCGGAAGATTTTCTCTTTATGGGTTTCGACCAAAAGAAAAATCCACAGACCATTTTAAATGCCTATAACGACGAAACAGGAATTACCGCGGCTTTCAACAAAAATGTTTTGACCCGAATAAACCGCGAACTCGGCGGAAATTTTGATGTTGAAAAATTTAAGCATTGGGAAGTTTACAACCCAGAAACGGGCACAGCACAAAGCTATTTAGTAGCAACGGAACCAATGGAAGTAACGATAGAACAACTTCAACTTACCGTGAATTTTGAGCAATGGGAAACAATACACACGGAAATTTCACAGAAATACGACGACAAAATTGTTAATTGGTTAGCAGATGAAGCAGGGCTAGAAATTGAAACTTCTTTTACTGACGAAAAAGGATATTATAAAAATTATGCTTTTAGAAGAAAAAACTAAAACTATCCATTTTTCAAAACACCTAGCAATTTGTCAAGTTCCTCTGAAGTATTATAATAGTGAAAACTCACCCGAATACCGCCTCCTCGGGGCGAACAAATAATACCATTATTTTTCAATTTTTCAAATAACACAGCATCGCCTTTTAAATTATATATTGAGGAATGACCCTCCCGCAATATCGTTGTATTGTTTAATAAACCAAGTTCTGAAAACGCTTCCTTTGCCTTCTTTGAAAGTGACGAAATATTATCATATAACTTTTCCCTTCCCTGTGCTTTTGCAAAAAGCAACGCCTGTTCCAAACTTCCATAATTCAAAGTGTCTTGATGTCCGGGCTCAAAATGTTTCATAAATTTTGTTTCTTCCGCTTTGCTTTCAAACCGTTCAGCGCTATTAAAACCTAAGGTTTTTGGGAAAATACGCTCCCGCGCAGCCTCTTTCACCGTTATAAATCCATTACCATATCCAGCCGTTAGCCATTTATAGCCACTTGCTCCTAAAACATCAATTGCGTTATCTTTAAAATCGAATACTTCGGTTCCCAAATATTGGGTTCCATCTGCAATAAGCAACAAATTGGGATGATAGCTTTTCAATTGTTTTAAAAAGTCCAAATCAATTTTAACGCCATTCAGCCACTGCACAATGCTGAACATAAACACATCTGGCTTGTATTTTTCAACCGCAGCAGCAATATTTTGCTCCAAATGCTCATCAATTTCAGCATAGCAGACGTTGAAATCACGTGTTTCTACTGGCCAAAGTATGGAAGGATAATCGTTCTTTAGAAGAAGGATTTTCTGCCCCTTGGGAAGCCCTTCCAAAACTGTATTCATTCCAAAAGAGAAATTGGGCACCAACGCCGTCTCTTCTTCCGAAGCATTAAAAAATTCAGCAACAGTTTTCCTAATTTGTTCAATGTGCTTTTTATGCTGGTCGCGGAACACACTGGCGTGATTCATCAAATCCATATCGTGCTGTCTTCGCCACTCCACTACGGGCCTGGGTATCACTCCGTTTGAAGCTGTGTTTAAGTAAGTGCAGGACGATAAAGCCGGAAAATGTTTGCGTATTTCTTCCATAATTGAATAGTCTAAAAGACGAAAAAAGGGTATTTTTACATAACTGAAACGTTCAGTTTACTTTCAACGAAAATACCCAACTATGTTCTCAAAAACTAAAAAAACTGAAAGAATTGATTCCGAACAGCGCGAGCAGTATGAGTATGCACGCCACCGCATTAAGCAGAAAAAAAATCTGATGCGCCATTTTATTGTTTTTTTGGTGGGTTCTGTTTTGTTGATTATAATAAACCCTCTTTTGGGTTACGGCGAAAATTTCTTCATAAAAGATTGGTTTATCTGGGCGATTTTAATTTGGACATTCATCTTTTTAATACATCTTTTCAATGTGTTTGTGATGAACAAGTTTATGGGGAAAGAGTGGGAAGACCGCCAACTGGAAAAACTGAAAGCTCGCCAAGCTGAGCGTATGGCTGAACTTCAGAATAAAGTGGATACCGAACTGCAACTGCCCACAAAGACTTCCGAAGAATTAAAAAAAAACGAACTGAACAACCCTTTACCTCCAGACGTACAATGATTACAATGATTGCCGCGGCTGGCGAAAACAACGAACTGGGAAAGGATAACGATCTACTTTGGCACTTGCCAGATGATTTTAAACGTTTTAAACAACTCACTACTGGTCATCACATTATTATGGGGCGAAAGACTTTTGAAACATTTCCGAAGCCTTTGCCAAATAGAATTCACATTGTAATTACTAGAAACAAAAGCTATAAAAAAGAAGGTGCAGTAATCGTTTATAACATGGACGAAGCTTTAAAAATTGCCAAAGATGATGCCCAGCCATATATAATTGGCGGTGGCGAAATATATAAAATGGGGCTTCCAGTGGCAGATAAAATTGAACTGACCCGCGTAAACGGAACTTTTGAGGATGCCGATACATTTTTTCCAAATTTTTCAGAAAACGAATGGCAACTTCTAACAGAAACAGAACACGAAAAGGATGAAAGACACAGCTATTCTTTCAACTATCAAACTTGGGTTCGCAAATAAATTTTATATTTAATTCTCTATAAAAACTATTTATCAATGAAAGCATATATATTCCCCGGACAGGGCGCCCAGTTCACCGGAATGGGTAAAGACCTTTACGATAATTCCACAAAAGCAAAAGAACTTTTTCAGCAAGCAAATAAAGTTTTGGGCTTCGACATTACCAAAATAATGTTTGAAGGCACTGCTGATGAGCTAAAAGAAACCAAGGTTACCCAACCCGCAATTTTTCTACACTCCACAATTTTGGCTAAAGTTATGGGTAATAAATTCCAGCCTGATATGGTTGCCGGACACTCATTGGGCGAAATTTCTGCTTTAGTTGCAAACAGAACTCTTGCTTTTAGTGATGGGCTGCAACTGGTTTACAAACGCGCTTTGGCGATGCAGCATGCTTGTGAATTGACACCATCAACCATGGCTGCTGTTTTAGGACTGGAAGACCATTTAGTAGAAGAAATCTGCGCAAACACCCCTGGCATTGTGGTTGCCGCAAATTACAACTGTCCCGGCCAATTAGTAATTTCTGGCGATGTGAATGCAGTGGGCAAAGCCTGTGAAAGTTTAAAAGAAGCGGGAGCACGAAGAGCTTTGATTTTACCCGTCGGTGGAGCATTCCACAGCCCTTTGATGGAACCTGCCCGCGAAGAATTGGCCGCTGCAATTGAAGCTACACAGTTCACAGAACCGGCCTGTCCCATCTATCAAAACGTTTCAACCTTCGCGGTTACAGACCCTTCGGAAATAAAAGAAAATCTCATTTTCCAACTTACTGCTCCTGTAAAATGGACCCAAAGTGTCCAAAATATGATAAAGGATGGCGCCACAAGATTTATTGAGGTTGGCCCGGGAAATGTGTTGCAGGGATTGGTGAAAAAAATTGATGCTTCTGCAGAAACTGAAAAAGCGGAAATGTGAATTCGTTAATTCGTTAATTCGTTAATTCGTTAATTCGAAAAATAAAAAACGCCGAATGATATGGTATCATTCGGCGTTTTTAATATAAATTTCTGAGTTCTGAATTCAAAAATTTTTATGCGTTTATTCTACAATCTGTACAGTCTTTCACTTCCCCATAATAGGTTTCGCGATATTTGTGGACTGTCCTAAAAGGAACTTTCAAAAATGTTTTTTTGATGTAGACCACGCTTGTAGTGAACATTCCCATCTTTTCTGTAAATCGTTTTTCTAATTTTGTTTGTCGTTTCACTGAAACTAACTTCATAACTTTTGTTTATCTGTTTGTGGGCAAAGAAACAAAGGCTTAGCTCCAATTCCAAATTATTAGCGTTAAACCCTGGTTAAATCAGAATTAAAATGCTGTTTATGAGATATTTCTGATTTTTTTCTCCCATTTCCAAGCCGATTCTAAGGCATCCTCCATTGTTTTTTCTGATTTCCAGCCTAAAACATCATTCGCTTTTTTGGTATCTGCATACACTGAAATTACATCGCCAGGGCGACGCGCTACAATTTTATAATTCAATTTTTCACCTGTTGTTTTTTCAAATGAATTGACAACTTCCAAAACAGAACTTCCTCTGCCCGTTCCCAAATTGAAAACCTCAAACTGAGCTTCATTTTTAGCTGAAAGCAATCGTTGCAAAGCAATAACGTGTGCCTTTGCCAAATCTACCACGTGAATATAATCGCGGACGCAACTGCCATCTTCCGTTGGGTAATCATCCCCAAAAACAGATAGTTCTTTTCGTAATCCAGCGGCGGTCTGGGTGATAAATGGAACGAGATTTTGCGGAACGCCTGCTGGAAGTTCTCCAATTTCCGCCGTTTCATGCGCTCCAATTGGGTTAAAATAGCGCAAAGCAATCGATTTTAAAGAAGAAATGGAACACGTGTCTTTCAATATTTCCTCACTTATCTGTTTTGTGTTTCCGTAAGGTGAAGTGGCGGCCTTAACTGGAGCATCCTCGGTAATGGGAAGCGAATCCGGTTCTCCATAAACGGTGCACGACGAACTGAAAATAAAATTCTCAATCCCGTAGGCATTACATTCCTGAAGCAAATAAATAAGTGTGTTCAGATTGTTTTCGTAATAAAGCAACGGATTTTCAACACTTTCGCCCACAGCTTTACTGGCAGCAAAATGAATGATTCCCGCAATGTCTTTATTCCTTTTAAAAAAATCTGAAACATCAGCTTTTATCCGAAGATCAAGCCTTTCAAATGCCGGTGGGGTTTTGGAAATATTGGTTATTCCTTCCAAAACATCCAAAGAAGAATTGGAAAGATTATCAATAATGATAACTTGAAATCCGGAATTTTGAAGTTCAACAACGGTATGGGAACCTATGTAACCTAATCCGCCTGTAACGAGTATTTTTTTCATATTTATGTGCGCGAAGGCGGGTATCTCTTAAGTATTATTTCTCAATAAAATCAATCACAGTTTTAGTAATATAATCTATCTGCTCATCATCTAACTCGGTGTGCATCGGCAGCGAAATCACTTCTTTTATCAACTGATTTGTAACTGTAAAATCTTTTTCTTTATAACGCTCATCTTTATAAGCTTTTTGAAGATGCAACGGGATTGGATAATAAACCCCGCAAGGAATTCCTTTTTCATTTAAATGGTTTACCAACGCATCGCGGTCAGAATTTATGATTTTCAAGGTGTATTGGTGAAAAACGTGGCAGTCGCAAACATCACAAATTGTTTGTCTGTTATCACAAAATCCAGTTGGGGT
>JBBQUI010000063.1:0-15150 GCA_038212575.1 Flavobacteriales bacterium | reverse complement strand
TGCACCGCCGTCTTCAAACATTGTCCCGTTGTATGCGTTATCTGTATTGCCGCTCAAGCTCTCAGCCAATAAAAGCTCAGTACCTGCAGGCGATACAAGATATAGATCAAGATCTCCGCTCCATGTGTGGGTAATGTCGATTGTGATGTTCTCAAGATTAGTGCCTGAACCTATTGTACCGGCATCAGCTACAGTAACAGGGATAAGGTTCGGTGCATTTGCGCAATCTGCCGTAGATGTTCCAGCACCGTCAATATCGAAAGGTACTGCAGTACTGTCATAGGCCGTGCTAACACAAGTTCCACCGCCGCCACCAATTGGCTCGCAGTCGCCCTCAAAGTTGTAAACGATATCGTTGCCCGCTATAACTATCCAAGTTATACCAGCATCTGGTGAGAAATGAGCCTCAAAGCCTTCGATGCTCGCAGTGGTGGAACTGATAAATCCGCTTCCTGCTGAAACATTAACTGTAAACACAATCCAATAGGTTGTAGCTACCCCGGCCTGTCCTGCAAGCATTTCTGGGGTAATATCAAATACTACTTCCGAGATGTCAAAACCAAAATTGTTACCGATAACGGTCTGTGAAGACGGAACTACAGCAGCCTGGGTACTTATAACAGCGCCCGGTGCCCCACCTGCATCACTATAGAAAGTGATGTCCGATGAAGTAACTGTTGAGCCTGGGTTCATCCAAATATCAACGGTTGCTGTATTTAAGGTAAAGTCAGTATCCGCAGGAACGGTAATGTCCATTGCGATACGCTGGGCCTGGTTTGAAGAGGTTGTATAACCGTTCTCAAAAGCATTCTCAGGGTTGTCTTGGCTACAAGGCATTCCGCCTCCGCCACCAATTGGCTCGCAGTCGCCCTCAAAGTTGTAAACGATATCGTTGCCTGCTATAACTATCCACGTTACACCAGCATCTGGTGAGAAATGAGCCTCAAAGCCTTCGATGCTCGCAGTGGTGGAACTAATAAATCCGCTTCCTGCTGAAACATTAACGGTGAATACTATCCAATATGTCGTGGCAACACCCGCCTGTCCCGCAAGCATTTCTGGGGTAATGTCAAAAACAACTTCTGAAATATCGAAACCAAAATTGTTGCCAATAACGGTCTGTGAAGATGGAACAACAGCGGCTTGTGTGCTTATAACAGCGCCCGGTGAACCACCTGCATCACTGTAGAAAGTGATGTCCGATGAAGTAACTGTTGAGCCTGGGTTCATCCAGATGTCAACCGTTGCTGTATTTAATGTGAAGTCTGTATCCGCAGGAACTGTAATGTCCATTGCGATACGCTGAGCCTGGTTGGAAGAGGTTGTATAACCGTTCTCAAAAGCATTCTCAGGGTTGTCCTGGCTACATGCTGCGCCGCCACCGCCGCCGCCGCCGCCGGTACCTAATATGGCTACTATTCCCATTTCAGCACAATCTGCATTAACCGAACCTAATTGGGTTACAGCGCCTGTAGTGGTATTTACGGAACAGAATTGATTTACTCCGCCTCCTATATATGCACCCATATATAATGTATCGGTATCAGGGTCAAAGTCGGCATCCTGTGCAAAATTAATGTTAATGCCTAAGGGTCCAACTAAGGTGGCAGTACCAGTCGTTAAATTTACCGAATAAAGACTATCCAATCCAATATCTGCCATAAAAGCATTGCCATTGGAGTCTATTGCCAACCAAATAGGAAGCCAGCCAGTTATTGTAGTACTACCAACCAATGTAGCTACACCTGTAGTTAGATTTACTGTATATACAGAACCCACTTCACCAACTCCTGCCATCAAGTACATTGTACTATTAGATTCGTTCCAAGCAATACCTCGTAAGCCTTCACCAGCAAGCAATCCAGTTATGGGTGCTACTGTTGTTTCAGCTCCAGTTGTGGTATCTAAAGTTAACAATGTAACTGCTGTAGCATTAAAAGCGTATAAAGTTCCACTTCCGTCAAAATCACCTGCATAAATAGGGTTTGCGTTTGTTGTAATCGGTGCAATTGTATAAGGTCCTGGTAATGGAAAACTACCAAAATCATTCGAACAAGATGCTCTTAAGTTTAGCCCATAAACTATTGGGTCACCGCCACCACCGCCACCGCCAGCAGAAAGAACTTCAACTTCCCAACCACAGGTGTTTACCACTGCAGTCGCACTAAATTCAAAAGTTAAAGCACCAGAAGTGGAAGTAAAAACAGCTGAACCATTTGCAACAATCATACCTGCAAGTGTATCTGTATCTGAATTTAAGTTACTATCGTAGATTTGCGGAGAGCTGGTGTTTGGACCATCATAAATATTAAGCCAATCAAAAGTTCCAAAAACCCTGAAAGATAAAAACTCCACAGAGAGTCCAGTACCCGTTAATGTTGTTGTGGTAACACAACCACAGTTAGGATAGTCTCCGGGATCTCCTGAAGATGTAGTAGTGCAATTTCCTCCGGGTCCTCCATTAACACCGTCTGTTGGGTCGTAAAAGAAATCTCCCGTAGTTACTGCAAAACTTTCAGTTGCACCTGCTGTAGGTATAATAGCAGCAAGTATGCCTCTGGAAACTGGTTCGGGATTGTATTCAACATTAGAATTTTCCCTTTGTTGTGCGGCAGCCAAAATTTCAGCTTCATCCTCCGCAGTAAGAGCAACAGGAGCTAGAAATAAAGGCACTTGTTTAAAAGCAGCTCTGTTCTCAGTAGAAGAATCAATTTCTGTTGAATTACCCAAATTATCAGCATAGGCTGAAGCAACAAACAAAGGAGTGTATTGCGACCCAACCTGATTTGATTTGGCAGTTTTTTGATTCAAGTACAACGGATTGCTAATTCCATTGCCCTTTGCCATTACTCCAACAGGATTTGTGATATCTTTTAGAGCGTCATTAGTTTGTACGGCTTGCTTTTGTTGCGGGTGCAAAACCATGGGACTATCAGTCCCACTTGATTTTGCATTGCTCTGGCTATATCCATAAGCGCAGATCAAAAACAAAAATAGAAAGGTAATTTTTTTCATAATACTATAAGGTTTTAGTTAATAGAACCTAAAAGTATTTAAAAAAATATTAAGAACAAACTTTTAAAACAACTACTTTAAGATTATTAAATAAAAAATCCCACCCAAAAATATGGGCAGGACTGATTTAGTTTTATAAGGAAAATTAATTCCCTTCCACAAATGCTTCCATAACTGAATCGCTTACTCCCATATTAGAAAAGCCTCCGTCATTATATAAATTTTGAAGTGTTACTCGTTTAGTAAGATCACTGAACATCGCAACGGTATAATTGGCACAATCCAAAGCAGTGGCATTGCCAAGGGGCGACATTTTATCGGCATAACTGATGAAGCCGTCAAAACCTTTTACGCCTTGGCCCGCCGTAGTTGGCGTTGGCGATTGCGAAATAGTATTCACACGTACTTTTTTATCTCTTCCGAAAAAATATCCAAAACTTCGCGCAATGCTTTCCAAATAAGCTTTGTTGTCTGCCATATCGTTATAATCCGGGAAAACGCGCTGCGAAGCCATATAGGTAAGCGCTATGATACTCCCCCACTCGTTCATTGCATCTTTTTGATAAAGTACTTGCATCGTTTTATGAAAAGAGCCCGCAGAAATATCCCAACCTTTATGGGTAAAATCATAATTCTGTTTGGTGTAGTGATTTCCCTTTCTAACATTTACAGACATACCTATGGAATGCAATACAAAATCTAGTTTTCCTCCCAAAATCTCAGTAGCTTTTGTTACCAAATTTTCAAGATCTTCTACGCTTGTGGCATCTGCAGGAATAACTTCAGAGTTGGTCTTTTCTGCCAGTTCCTTTATTTGGCCCATTCGTAAAGCAATAGGCGCATTGGTCAGCACAAATTTCCCGCCTTCTTCGTGAATGCGCTCTGCGGTCTTCCATGCAATGGAATTCTCGTCCAATGCCCCAAAAATGATTCCCCGTTTTCCTTTCAGTAAATTATATGACATGTTTTTTAATTTGTGGTTTATTGTTTATAGTTTGGCATTCAGTATTTTCAATTTGAACTTAGAACTTTCAACTTTGAACTTTGAAAAGTAAAGATACATTTTAATTCAATAATTCTTTTGCATTTGCTATTGCCGCCTCCGAAACATTTTTGCCACCCAGCATTTGCGCTATTTCAACAATGCGCTCGTCTTCGTTTAAAATTTTTAAGTGCGTAGCCGTAACCTCGTTACTGTCTTCTTTGTAAACTTTTATATGATGGTCGCCTTTGGCCGCAATTTGCGGCAAATGCGTTATACTCAGAAGCTGCATCGTTTTGCTCATTCGGTGCATAATATCAGCCATTTTGTTTGCTATTTCGCCGGATACCCCAGTGTCAATTTCATCAAAAACAATGGTTGGCAGTTTTTTATATTCTGCCAAAACGGCTTTTATGGCGAGCATTATTCTGCTCATTTCGCCACCGGAAGCTACTTTTTTCAAAGAACCAAAAGCCAATCCTTTATTGGCAGTGAACAATAATTGCAACGTATCTGTTCCATTGTTTTTAAAATCTTTGGAAGCAAAAAGCTCAAACTGAAACCGTGCATTCGGCAATCCCAAAGGAAAGAGTGTTTCCTCAAGTTTCTTTTTAAAAATGGGAATGGCTTCCTTTCTTTTATCGTGAAGCTGTACTGCAGTTTTCAACGCAGTTTCCCGTAAGTTACTTTTTTGTTTTTCCAGATTTTCAATATGGTCATCAAGGCCTAAAGTTGTGTTCACTTTATCTTCAAGTTGTTCCTCTATTTCAATTAATTCTGAAACAGTAGAAACAGTATGTTTTTGTTGTAGTTTATAAAGTGTTTGCAATTTTTCATTTACCTGAAAAAGCATTTCGGGATCTGCCTCAATTTTTTCAGCAGCATTGTTAACTTCATTAGCAATATCTTCCAATTCAATGATAACACTGTTCAACCGCTGCCAAAAATCCTCAAATGTTTTTGAAAATTCCTTTATACGTCCCAAAACAATTCGGGCTTCCTTTGCAGTTTCCAAAGTACCAATCTTTTCTTCTTGCAAAAGTTGGTTAACATTAGCAAGTGCTTCTTGAATTGCCTCTGCGTTGTCAAGTGTTTCAAAGGTTTCTTCAAGTTCTTGCTGGTTCAGTTTTTTTAAATTTGCCTGCTGAAGTTCGTTGTATAGAAAAGCGTTGTAATCCAGCTCTTTCGAGGCACTTTCCTTTTGTAGTTTTAAAGCGGAGAGTTCTTCCGAAATCTTTTTGAAATCCTCAAATTGTGTTTTATATGATTTCAAAAGAGAAATGTTTCCGGCCAAAGAATCAATTACTTCCATCTGAAAGTTTTCCGAAACTACTTCCAGCGTTTCGTGCTGGCTATGAACGTCTATTAAATATAGCGAAAGTGCCTGCAGCTGCGTTAACGCAACCGGTGTATCATTTACAAAAGCTCGGGATTTGCCGCCGGGAAGAATTTCACGACGGATGATTGTGTTTGGCTCATAATCCAAATCGTTTTCTTCAAAAACGTTTTCCAGACTATAATTTCCAACGGAAAAATGACCCTCAACAACACATTTTTTGGAAGCATCTTTCACGCTACCTAAATCTGCTCTTTTCCCCAGTAAAAGTGCCAATGCCCCTAAAAGTATGGATTTTCCAGCACCAGTTTCACCTGTAATGATCGTTAAACCTTCATTAAACTCCACGCGGATATCTTCAATAAGCGCATAGTTTTTTATGGCAAGTGTGGTTATCACTGTTAGACGTTAGATTTTAGAAATGAGACGTTAGAATTTTCAATAATCAATATTCAACTTTGAACTTTGAACTTTGAACTTTGAACTTTGAACTTTGAACTTTGAATCTATAAATTTAAAGGAAAGATATTAATTGGTCCAATCTCAATAAAAGAAAAATTAAAACTTTATCTCAGCCCAGTTGGTTTGCTTGGTAGGCGCCATTCTGTTTAGGTTTTCAACCAACCTGGTGATATCAACCTGTGGCCCTCCGCTAAAAATGGCTTGTATTTCGTCACTTTTTGCATCAAAAAAGGTGCGGACCAAAAAGGAATTTGGCCTTCTATCATTAATGCCTTTCAGTTTATTGATGGCGTCAGCAATTTTTTGTTTTGCATCTTTTGGGTTTGTGGACATAATATCCAACCCCTCGCGATGATACTGATACATTGCTTCGTGAAATTCCTTATAAACTGTAGAAAGCAACGCATCGTTATAACGAAATCTGGACTGTGTTCCATCGTTCGCCTTCCATCCCTGAAAGGCGCTGGAAGCGGCCGTATTGGTTATTTGCTTTGCTATTTCAAAATATTGCTCGCCTCCATTCGGAATATAAGTATCTGCATCCAACCCTAAAACGGTATATATGTGAAATGCAACTACAGAAACGAGATTTGAACCAAAGCTGTTCATGTTGAAATTTAACGGCTCATATTCCTTGTAAGTAAAGTTTACTTGCTTATCAAAATAATTGTAAACCGGACTGTCATAAGTAGAGTCAAAAACAGGTCTTGATGATTGAATTTGCAATGTGGCGTTAAAAGTATCACCATCATACTGGCTTATCACCAAAGTAATATTACAGTCTATTCGCTCTTGGTTTTTGTATTCTTTATCGGTCCATTTTGTGTTGTTTACAAATTCCAACAATTGGGTTTCGAGGGTTCGAAATATTTGCAAATTAGGCTGCCCAGTTTGTTCGGCATCAATGTTTACGGTACAGTTAAGTTCTTGGGCCTTTGCTGAAAATACTGCAACACTACATAATAAGAAAAGTATAATTTTACGCATTTGTCTGTTCTATAATATATTCTAAAATATCTTTCGCTACTTCTTTTTTAGATTTAACAGTAAAAGGAAGCACTTTATTGTCTTTGGTTATCAAAGTAATTTTGTTGGTGTCGGTTTGGAAACCCGCGCCTTTGTCGCGAAGCGAATTTAACACAATTAAATCTAAATTCTTTTTTTTGAGTTTCAATTTTGCGTTTTCTTCCTCGTTTTCCGTTTCCAGCGCAAAGCCGACCAAAAATTGATTTTTCTTTATTTTGCCTAATGAAGCAAGAATATCCTTGGTTTTTGTAAGTTGAAGTGTCAACTCTTCATCTTTCTTTTTAATTTTTTCCGAAGCAATCTCCAATGGACGATAATCGGCAACGGCTGCGCTTAAAATGGCTACATCACTTTTATCGTAATATTTATGCGTGGCGTTATACATTTCTTCTGCAGAAAAAACGCGAATTATTTTCACAAAATCGTTTTCAAGTTTTAAGCTTACGGGTCCCGAAATTAAAACCACCTCAGCACCAAGCATAGCCGCAGCTTCCGCAATTGCATAACCCATTTTTCCGCTGGAATAGTTTCCGATGAAACGAACGGGATCAATAGCTTCATAAGTTGGGCCGGCAGTTATTAAAAATTTCTTGCCGCGAAAGGGAAGTTTTTTCAGAATATCATTTTCTAAAAACGAAACGATTTCTTCGGGCTCAGCCATTCTGCCCTGCCCTGTTAAACCGCTGGCAAGTTCGCCAAACGTCGCTGGAATTTGAATGTTTCCGAAACTGTCCAATTTCTTAAAAGTAGCTGCCGTTGTTGGATGTTTGTACATATCCAAATCCATCGCTGGCGCATAATAAACGGGACATTTAGCCGAAAGATAGCATGCAAGCAAAAGGTTATCGCAAGTGCCGCTGGCCATTTTGGAAAGTGTATTTGCGGTAGCTGGAGCCACTAAAAACAAATCAGCCCAAATGGCCAACTCTACATGGTTGTTCCATTGTGGCTCTCGATGGTTATCGGGATTGTTTTCTTCATTTGTGAAAGAAGAAAATACTTCGTTTTTTGAAAGCGTTGAAAGTGTGAGTGGCGTAACGAATTCTTTCGCTGAAGTTGTCATCACAACTTTTACGTTGGCTCCTTTTTTCAGTAAAAGCCTAACTAAAAAAGCTGCTTTGTACGCGGCAATCCCGCCGGTAACGCCAAGCAAGATATTTTTCCCGTTCAAAACAGACATGTTTCAGTATTCAGTTTTCAGTGTTCAGCTTGTTTACGCAAGAATTCTCCGCCGCGGCGGATTAGGGGGCTTATTCTACTACTTCGTCTGCAGTGTTTCTGTAGTAGATTTTATTTTCCAACCATTCCTGTACTGCCAAAGCGTGTGGCTTTGGAAGTTTTTCGTAGAATTTTGAAACCTCAATTTGCTCTTTGTTTTCAAAAATTTCTTCCAAACTATCGTTGTAAGTAGCAAACTCATCAAGCTTTTCAAGTAGCTCTTTTTTGATATCGCCATTTATTTGTGCTGCTCTCTTCGAAATAATCGAAATGGCCTCATAAATATTGTTTGTTGGCGCATCGATCAAGTTCTTGTCAAGCGTAACGGTATTGATAGGTGCATCTGAATTTTTAATATCCATAGTAAAATTGATTTAAATAGTGGGTTCTGTTTCCATCGGTACAACTCTGCGTTCTATGTCCTGATAAAGCTCCGTAGCTTCAGGCGCCAAGTCTGTATCCTTGTAATATTTTATAAAATTATTGTAGTATCCTTTTGCAGTAATAAGGCGCTCCTGAACCAAGATGGGCACACTGTTTATTGCAAGTTTATATGCTGCTAAAAATCTTCCATAAAAGGCATCTTTTCTATACTTCGAGCCTGGATGATCTGTAATAAAGTTATCAAAAGCGCCAATAGCAGCTTTGTAATCCTCTACTCTTAAATATTGTTTTGCAGTTTCGTAATCTTTCTTTTCCAATTTTTCCCTAAGCTCGGCAACAAGTGCGTTGGCCTCCATTCTTTTATCGGAATTGGGGTATTTGTTAATGAATTCCTGCAACTTTTCAAGTCCCTTATCAGTATCTTTTTGATCCAAAGAATATCTTGGCGAAAGCTGATAAAAACTCTTAGCTCCTTTAAAAGAAGCCACTTCTGCACTATCACTTTGCGGATAGGCCTGTGTAAAACGCTCAAACTGATAGCCAGAAAGATAGTAATCTTCCAAATTGTAATAAGTGTTGGCGTAGATAAACATTAGCTTTTCGCCTTGTGGTTTTCCTCTGTATGCAGGAACTAATTGCTCCATCAGCTTTAGCGCTTTTTTGTATTTGCCTTTTTTGTAAAGTGAATCTGCAAACGCATATTTTTTACCCATGTCGTCCTTTCTAAGTACCCGTTGGTACTGGCTACAAGACGAAAGAAAAATGGTAAGACAAAGTAAAATAAAAATTGGTAATCGCATGGGCTTAAAAAACATCGTGCAAAAATAGGGAATTAAACATGATTGAACAAACTTATTATTTGGCTAAAATATTGCGCTGAAGGCTATTATTTGCAAGCCTTTTGAAATATTTAACTTCCAAACAAAAAGAATTATTTTAGAATTTTTTGGTGAAAGAATCAATTTTGGCTCTCAAACCATCGCTAACTCCCACTAAAGGAAGCCGTAACGTGTCACCACAAATTCCCAAAGATTTAAAAACCGCCTTTATTCCAGCCGGGTTTCCTTCCGCAAAAATATAATCAATTGCGGGTGCTATTTTATAATGAATTTCATAGGCTTCATCTGCTTTTTTGTCGAGACCGAGTTTCACCATTTTCGAAAATTCCTTCGGAAAACCTTCGCCAATAACCGAAATCACTCCCGCTCCACCAGCAAGAATCATTGGTAATGTTACCATATCATCCCCAGAAATTATCAAGAAATTTTTTGGGCAGCCGGAAATAAGTCGCATTGCTTGCACAATATCGCCCGCGGCTTCTTTTATTGCAACAATTTTTTCAAAATCATTCGCCAATCGAATCACTGTTTCCGGAAGCATGTTTGAAGCCGTTCTTCCCGGAACATTATACAATATTATTGGCAGCGGAGCTGCTTTCGCGATGGCCGCAAAGTGTTGATAAATTCCTTCCTGCGTAGGTTTGTTATAATAAGGCGAAACCGAAAGGATTGCGGTAAATGCTGAAAGATCACGGGTTTTCATTTCTGCAATCACTTCCTGCGTATTGTTGCCACCAATGCCCAAAACCAAAGGCAAGCGCCCGTTGTTTGCAGAAATTATTGTGTCAATTACAACTTGCTTTTCTTCTTTTGAAAGGGTTGCACTTTCGGCCGTTGTTCCTAAAACAACCAAATAGTCGATTCCGTTTTCGATATTGAAATTCACCACTTTTTTTAATCCCTCCACATCCACGGAAAAATCGCTTTTAAATGGAGTGATCAATGCTACGCCGGTTCCTATTAATTCTTTCATATTCATGCCCCCGCCGCGGCGGGGCTATCTTTTGAGGTTAAACTTAATTTTGATACTGTTGATACTGTTGATACTGTTGATACTATGGATTCTGTTGTTTCTGTTGTTTCTGTTGTTTTCGTCATCGGTCATCAGTCACCCGTCACCCGTCACCCTTCATCTAAATTTTTTTAAAGATTTGCAAGTATTTTTTTACTTCGCTTTTAAAAAGTTTGGGATTTTGAATATCCACGGTCAGCAACAAATCGAAAAGTCGTTCATCTGCCCCGTTGAACCCTATTTTAAACTTTGCTTTGCTCTGTGCAACCATTGCGCCTAGAAATTCGTGTTTACCATTATAAAAACCAATTAGCACATCAAACGGATAATCTAGAAATTCCTGTGCATTTTGGTTTTGGATTTCTCCGCGCCACGTAAATTCCTTATTGGTTATCTGGTTTTGCCGCAGTGTTGGAATTTTTCGCCTCGTTTCAATGAAAGTGAACAATTTTATATCCTTTCGTTGCAAGCCAAGTTCCTTTCCAAATTCATAAAACAGCTCAAAATTGTCAAAATAAGTTTCGTCAACCAAAAACCCTAAATATTTTAAAGGGGCATTGCGTTCCGAAATATCGCGATGCATCAGATTTTTATCTGTATGTTTTTTTAAAGAATGGTGTTTTACTTTTTTCAACATGGAGAGCCAAACTTTTACGTTGCAAAAATAGTTTTTTTCAAGCCTTTTCAGCTTTCAATTATGAAATCATTTTCAAAAAATCGTCTTCGGAAATGATTGCGACACCTAAACTTTCAGCCTTTGTTTTCTTGCTCGGGCCCATATTATCGCCAGCAACCACATAATTTGTTTTTGCAGAAATGGAACCGGAAACTTTTCCGCCGTTGTCCTCAATCAATTTTTTTAGTTCGTCACGCGAAACTTTTGTGAAAACGCCGGAAACGACAAAGGTATTTCCTTTTAAAATATCCGTTTGATTGGCTAGTTTATCTGCGGAAATTTCCAATTGAATCCCATAGCTTTTCATCCGTTCAATGGTTGCAATGTTTTCTTCGGAAGCAAAAAAGGAAACCACGCTTTGGGCGATGCGTTCTCCTATTTCGTCAACAGTGGTAAGCTCTTCTTCGGAAGTATTTTTTAAGGCATCGATGGTTTTATAATGTTTTGCAAGTTTTTTGGCAACGGTTTCGCCAACATATCGAATTCCCAAACCGAAAAGAACTCTTTCAAAAGGAATTTCCTTTGAAGCTTCAATTCCTTTTATCATATTCTCGGCGCTTTTCTGCGCCATACGTTCCAACGGAATAATCTGTTCTTCTTTCAAAAGATACAAATCGGCATAGTTATTTATCAAACCATTGTTCACCAAAAGTGTTACGGTTTCTCCTCCCAAACCTTCAATATCCATCGCTTTTCTCGAAATAAAGTGTTGAATACGCCCAATAATCTGCGGCGGACAACCTTCAGCATTTGGACAATAGTGCTGTGCTTCACCTTCATTTCGAATCAGCTCAGTTCCACATTCAGGACATTCGGTGATGTAATTTGTTGGCGATGAATTAGGGTCGCGCTGCGTAAAATCGACCCCGATTATCTTTGGAATAATTTCGCCGCCTTTTTCTACAAAAACGGTATCGCCTTCGCGGATGTCAAGTTTTTCTATTTGGTCTGCGTTGTGCAAAGAAGCGCGTTTTACAATTGTTCCCGCCAATTCCACAGGTTCCAAATTTGCAACGGGAGTAATTGCGCCCGTTCTTCCCACTTGATAGGTTATTTGGTTTAAAACGGTGGAAACCTGCTCAGCTTTAAATTTATAGGCCATCGCCCAACGTGGCGATTTTGCTGTGTATCCAAGCTCTTCCTGCTGTTGCAGATTGTTCACCTTTACCACTACTCCATCGGTTTCGTAGGGAAGCTTGTGGCGGTGAACGTCCCAATAATTTACGAATTCCAAAACCTCACTAAGATTTTTGGCGAGCTTGGCGGCTTCGGGGACTTTGAAGCCCCACTGCCGTGCTTTCTCCAAGCTTTCAAATTGTGTTTTTATGGGAAGCCGTTCGCCTTTCAAACTGTATAAAAGACAATCCAATGGGCGTTTGGCAACTTCAGCACTGTCCTGCAATTTTAAGCTACCGGAAGCAGTATTTCTTGGGTTTCGATAGGGCTCTTCGCCAAGTTCAACCCTTTCAGCATTCATCTTTGTGAAACCTTCAAAAGGCAGCACAATTTCGCCGCGAATATCAAACAATGGCGGAAAATCTCCCTTCAACTGCAACGGGATAGAACGGATTGTTTTTACATTTGCCGTAACATCATCACCCTGAAACCCGTCGCCTCGGGTTACAGCTTTTTGTAGTTTTCCATCTTCGTAGGTTAAACTTATTGAAGCACCGTCGTACTTTAGCTCGCAAGTGAATTCAACATTCCCATCCACAATTTTTTCGATTCGCTTTTCCCAATCTTCCAAATCTTCTTTTGAATAGGAATTATCCAAAGAAAACATTCTGTAATTATGCGGAACGGTTTCAAAATTCTTGGTGATTTCGCCACCAACTCTTAAAGTTGGCGAATTGGCATCGTAAAACTCGGGATGTGCCTTTTCCAGTTCTTGAAGTAGTTTCAATTTCTGATCAAATTCAAAGTCGGAAATTGTTGGGGTGTCGAGTACGTAATAGTTATAATTATGCTCGCAAAGCTCGTTGCGAAGGGTTGTGATTTGTTGTTCAATGTTCATTGAACAAATATAGAAATAAAGTGGTTTTTGTATTGGGGGATTTTAAAAAAAGAACCACTAATACACGAATAATTTTATATAATTATTCGTGTATTAGTGGTGAAATTTTTCGGCTTCATTTAAATCAATCGTCTCGTAATTTACTGATAACGCGCTACGTTCTGTCAGAATTTAGCCACTTAGGTAGTTGTGGTGTCTTGAATTCTTCCATTTTTGTCAATAGTAATTTTGGTTCGGAATCTACCAAAAGCAGACTATAGTTATCCATTGAAAGAAATCCCTTTCGCACCATGTTTTCGAGCATTTTTATAAGGTCATTATAAAACCCATTTATATTCAACAAGCCAATTGGTTTTTGGTGAAGGCCAAGTTGTAGCCAAGTTATAATCTCGAAAAGTTCTTCCAACGTGCCCATTCCCCCTGGCAAAGCAATGAAACCATCACTTTCTTCCTGCATTTTCATTTTGCGCTCGTGCATGTTTTGGGTAGTGATTAGTTCCGTTAGGCCCAAATGCACAACTTCTTTCTTCTTTAAAAAATTTGGGATTATGCCAACAACATTTCCATTATTGTCCAAAACGCTTTTGGCGATTGTACCCATCACCCCTATTTTGGCTGCTCCGTAAACCAAAGTTATGTTTCGCTCAGCGAAGATTTCACCCAGTTTTTTGGCTGCATCGGTTATCGCGAGATCGTTGCCATCGCTACTGCCACAGAAGACGCATATTTTTTCGAGTTTATTCATGATTTTTCTTTGCGTTCTTTGCGCCTCTGCGGTTATATTGTTTTGGCGCAGAATGCGCGGAGATTTATAGACTACATTTCAACATTCGGTCTTTTCCGAAGATGTCTTTTTTAACTTCAATATTCTGAAAACCTTTGCTTTTTAAAAGCTGGGTCAATTCATCAGCAAGATACTCATTAATCTCGAAAAAGAGTTTTCCGTTTGCCTTCAAATTGGTTTTCGCCAACTGGGAAATAGCGCGATAAAACAACAGAGGATCTTCATCTTTAACGAACAAAGCTGAATCGGGCTCATATTTTAAAACGTTTTGCTGCATCTGTTTTTTTTCCAGCTCCCGAACATATGGTGGGTTTGAAACTATTACATCGTATTGCTTCGGAAGGGTTTTCGTTTTTAAAATATCAGCTTGGAAGAATTCAACTTCTACCTTGTTCAGTTTCGCATTTTGGTGGGCAATTTTTAAAGCTTCTTTGGAAATATCCAATGCCGAAATTTTTGAATTGGGAAGATTCTTTGCAAGTGAAATAGCAATGCAGCCTGTGCCTGTGCCGATGTCTAAAATAGTTATGAGTTGTGAGTTATGAGTTATGAGTTTTTGTTTCGAAAGAATCCATTCAACAAGCTCTTCCGTTTCGGGGCGCGGAATTAGGGTGTGTTTATTCACTTTAAAGGGAAGGCCGTAAAATTCCGTTTCTCCTATTATATATTGAATGGGCTCATAGTTTTTAAGTTGAAGCAAAGCTTCCTGAAATTTTTCGGCGTCTTCTGTGGAAATGGTTTTTTCAGGATGTAAAGCAACTTCTATTCGCGAAAGGTTTAAATATTCTTCAGAAAGTATGTTGAAAAACGATTGTATCTCTTCCGAAGGGTATAGTCCTGAAAGTGTTGTTTTGAAATTTGATTTAAGTTCTGAGATTTTCATTGAAAAACATCCACCTGGCCCCCTTCAAAGGGGGAATTATACTTAATAGTATTATAAAGTTTTAATCATATGAACCGGGCAAGAGTAATGGCCCGTATCACCCATTGCGCAATCAATATAATCAAAACCTGCTTGTTTATAAAGTTTTTGGGCATGCGTCATATATTCCATTGTTTCAAGATATATTTTTTCGAAACCAAACTCGCGTGCTTTTGTCAAACAAAACTCCATCATTTGCATGCCAACTCCTCTACCACGGGCTTCGGGCAGGAAATACATTTTTTGAAGTTCGCAAACGTTGCCTTCATAATTATCTAATTTTGCGACTCCCGCACCCCCTATTATTTTACCGTTTTCTTCCACCACAAAATAAACAGCATTCGGTTTTTGATAGGTTTCAAACATACAATCCAAAGCAGTATCGGCATAAGCTGTACCTACTTTTGGCACGTTGAAGTCTTCCAGAACGCTGCGTATTACTTTGGCAATTTGGGGATTGTCTTTCTTTTCAATAAGACG
>JBBQUI010000062.1:0-15210 GCA_038212575.1 Flavobacteriales bacterium | reverse complement strand
ACACTATCTAACTTGAATCAAAAGTGTGTTCTTTCCTCTTGTTCCTTGTTTCTTGTTTCTTATTTCTACTCTTTCAATTTTCGAATATATTTTTCTATTTCTTCTTTTTGGGGAACGGTTGTAATTTCTTTGGTCAAGGCCGTTTCAAATGCTTTTTTGGCCGCTGCATCATACTTTTTTTCAAAGTAATACTTTCCTGTTAAATAATAGGGTTTCCAATACTCAGAATTTTTTTGTTGCAAAGCGGAAAGTTTTTCTGTGGAAATAGTTTCTCCACTTTCAATTGCCGTTTCCACTTCCCGCTCCAAAATTCGGTATTCTTCGTAATCTTTGTATTCTTTGGAATGTACAAAAGGATCTTCGGAAACATTTCCTTTTGGATTTGAAATAGTTTTTGTCGGAGCATTTCCTTCCCTATTCTTAAAAATTTCATCCAAATCATATTCCACAAATTCACCCAACTGATACGGATTTGAAGAAATCCAAACCTTTCTGCTTTCAGGTTTGAAAACGATGCCGTGATGCGCTAAAAGTTGGTTTAAAGCTTTTTCGTTTCCGAAACCAATTTCTTTATCACCCAATCCTTTTTTGTTTCGAAGAATAGAAACCGCATTGGGCACATCAAGTTTTTTTTCTTCCGATATCAATTCTTCCATTCTTTCAAAACGATACATCGAATGGCTTTCGGCAATCCACTTTAAATTTCGTTCGTCGTTTTTATACGCTTCACTTTGAAAATGATTGCTGCAAATCAGTTCATCGGTATTTTCAACTTCATAAACACCGAAATTATCCGGCGCAACTTCTATAATTGCAGCTTTTTTATCTTTCGCGCTGCCCACAAAAATGGCTTCGGAAACAAAAACTTCGCGCTTTTTTGCAATCGCAATCGCTTCTTCAATAGTTGAAGCATACTGCAAAATCTCGCGCGTTACAATAGATATCGGGGTTTTTGCAACCAGTGGAATTTCAGATTTTCCCGCATTAATAGTTACCGTCAAACCTTGATCGTTCATTCCGGAAACCACACCCATCATTCCGCCCCAAGTGACCGACATAAATTTGTGGCCTTCGGAAGGGTTAACAAAAGCAATTATTTTTTCCTTCGCAAATTCATCGCCAGCGTAAAAGTCGAAATTTCTTCCTATTAGCAATTCTCCATCAACTGTTTTATCGCCCCAAACAGCGAAAGCGGAACAGCCCACAAGCATCAAATCCTGCAGAGCGTGACCGATGTCGTGCGCGCCATGCAGATAGAGCAAACGTAAATAGGGCTCACCAATCTCACTGAAATTTGAGGAAGAAAACTGTGAAAGCCCATAAATTTCAGCTTTGTATTCTTCGGGAATGTGGAGGTACATTTTTCGGTTGTACAAAGCCAAAAACTTTCGCAGCAAATACTGTTGCGTTTTTGACGGCACTAAATCTTCCACTTTGTTGAAAAAAATGGCTTCCTGTTTTTGCATTAAATCCTGGGTTAAACTTCCAGTGATTTTACCAATTTGCAACGGATTTCCTTCCACATAAAGTTCCCATTGGCCCTGTTTATTTTTTAAAAGAAAATTGTTTCCGGCAACAAAAGTAGAATCGTTTATTTTTACCTTTTCGGGAATTGTTCCATCATAACCACTAACGTTGGGCCGATCGTGAAGGGATTTTGAAACGCCGCAAGAATTCAGAAATATTATCAGAAGCGCAAATGCAAAAAACCGTTCCAAATACTTCATTTTTAACCTTTTTTCAACTTCTCGACGCGTCTGTTGGTACTAGTAAATGTGCGGTTTTCTTTGTAATCAATCCATTTTTGCCCCAAAGTTTTTCTCATCAAGTTTTCAAAATTTCGCATAAAAAGAACATTGTAAAACATATTGCCCAATCGGCCAAGCTGGCGCGGAAAAGAACGAAGCGTCATAGAAAAACCGCCATCCAAATATTTTATGTAATGCCAATAACCGCTGGGCATATATAGTGCATCGCCGTGTTTCATTGTGGCGTGGAGGCCTTCCAAATATTGCAGCGCAGGATATTTTTCAAAATCGGGATTGTCCAAATCGATACTTTCCAAATTGTGTACGGCAAAAGGAATTTTATATAAATATTTTGTTTGCTTGGGCGAAAAAAGTGTCACGCTTTTAGTGCCGTGGAAGTGAAAATGGACCAAATCTGCCAAATCCATATCGTAATGCGGCAAGACTTTGGAACCTTCGCCACCAAAAAAAAGCACGGGAAGGCGTTTGAAAAACTTCAAACCAATATCAGGATATTCAAAATCCTTTAAAAGCTCGGGGAGTTTCACTTTTAAATCGTAAAAGAAAATACGCAGATCGGTTGGCTGAGTTTTTATCAATTCAATATAATCTGCCATTTTCATTTTGGTGGCAGGCTCTGCGGAATTTTGTTTGCCTTTGGTGGGCTCATTGTTGTAAAGCGGTACTATTTGATCGGCGGCATGCTGTTGAATATAATCCAAATTCCATTTTTGGAATGCAGCCCAGTTTTGCGTCAAACCTTCAATAAGAACGGGCTTTTGAGGTTTATAATAATTCTCGATGAAATCCTTTTTAGAAATATTCCGAACCCGTTCAATAGGTGTGGTTTTAATATGTCCCATCTTCCAAAAGCATTAAGTGATTTCTTCTTCTTTTGTGGCGTCCAATATTTTGTTGAGCAAATATTCGCCACCCAAAATTTCCGAACACGTTACCACGCCACTAATAGTAACGCCCAAAATGCCGTGCATATTTAAACTTTGCCCAGTAAAATATAAATTTTTGATTTTGGTTCGCGGTGAAATGAATGACTTTAAAGGATTATTTGCGTCCTTCACATAACCGTACATCGACCCTTTGTTGCAGCCAATATAGTCGCGATAAGACAAAGGCGTTGAGGAATAAACGGCTTCAATACAATCACGAAGATTCGGGAATTTTTTCTCCAGTTCTTTAATAATTATTTCAGATTTGTAGGCTTTGAATTCTTCATAAGTTTGACCTCTATCGTTTTTTTTCGCGGCAGTGTTGAAAGTACTTGCCCAAGGCTCTACTTCATCAAAATGCATATAGGTCATTACCGTAATATTATCGCCGTATTCCTCCTTATCCTTTTTAATTCCCATAGAAAGCATATAACCCTCTGGCCAACTTTCCTGTGTATAATTATGTACGTCCCAAATAGAACGGTAGTCCTTAAAATGGTAATAATTATAGTTTAAATATTTAAAACAATTCGGCTTTAAAACCAAATAAAGACTGAAAGCAGCAACGGTGCTTTCAATATTTTCGATTCGGCTGGTATATGATTTTCTGAAATTTTCATGCCCAATCATTTCAAGCGTCATCTTAGGGTCAACGTTTGAAATAAAAATATCGCCGTATATGGTTTTCCCATCTGCGGTTTGTACGGCCGTCACCACTCCGTTTTCAGTTTCAAATTTTGTTACCTCGTGGCGTTTGTATGCCTTTCCGCCCTTTTCACGAAGTCGTGCCAACAAGGCTTTGGTTATTTGGCTTCCGCCATTAATGCAGCGATAGGAGCTTTCAATATATGAGTTTACCGACAGCGCGTGCATATAAAATGGCGTGCGCTCACCTTCACCTGCATAAAGCAAATTGCTGCCGCCCATTACGGCTTTCAGCTTTTCGTTATTGGTTAATGAATCTATAAAGTCCTTTGCTTTCACTTCAAAAAGTGCAGTATTTTCGTAATAAGGTTTTCCAAGTTTTAAGCCGTAAAGCGGAAAAAAACTACAGGTTTCCTGCATTTTTTGGCAATAAGTATCGATGGCTTTTTCTTCTTCGGGAAATTCTTCGAGCAATGTTTTTTTGAAATTTTCGTAACCCTGGGCGTGCCGATATTCCTTTGGATCATTGTCAAAAGTGATTCTGTCAAACCCGTCCTCGTCCATCTTTTTAAGGGTGATGTCGTCCAAGATATCCAAATACTTAAAATATCTGTATAAATTTTGCCCTTCGGAAAGGCCGCCAATGTAGTGAACGCCAGTGTCAAAAATAGTTTTGTCCCGCACAAAAGTTTGCAGGTTGCCGCCAAACTGTTGGTTTTTTTCAAGCACACAAACGCTGTAGCCTTCCCTTGCGAGAATAATCGCAGAAACTAGCCCGCCAAGGCCGCTACCGATGATAACTACATCATATTTTTCACTCATTTTGCTGGGTTTCCCGATTGTTTAAAGATACTAATATTAGTACTTCCGTACACGTTTTGATAGCCTAAGGTACTAATATTTTCGGTTTGCGAAGAAACACATTCTTTTAATAAAACAATTGTTTTTATAGAAAGAATGGACAATTTTGAAATTACTTCCGATGCCATTTTTTCTGAAGAAATAATTACGGTTTCAACGTTCAAATGCAAGGTTTCCGAAACAGTATCTTTAAAATGAAGTCTTCCGTATTTTTGAGTGATATAGCTATTTTGAAGTATCGTTCGCGTTTCGGTGTCTTCAATCAAACTGAAAATTTTTCGGTCCGGCCCATCGAGCGCCAAAAGAAAATCGAGTTGTCCAAAATCTTCAGATATGTGGGCTATATTTCCGCTTTTATCAATGCGACTGATGATTTCGAAATAAGTTTCAGCGTTATCATTTAAATCCTTTTTTACGTTTCGATAAAGCGTATCTCCTTTATAACGGTATTCTTCCAAAACAATTCTGTGGAAATATTTTGCCCCTTCCATCTTTTCGCGAAGCTTCGCAAATTCACTTTTAAAATAGGTTCCAATTTTTTTCGCTTGCTGGGTATGATTTTCGCCAAAAGACTTGTCGTCAGATTTTATCCGCTGCAAAATTTCAACAGTAATGCTTCCGTCTTTTATAATCGGGCTTCCTTTTGGGTTCACTTCACTGTTTCCGTGAATTAAAACTGGAAGTATATCCAAATTGAATTCGTTCGCCAAATAAAACGCTCCCTTATGAAAACGTCTAATTTTGTTGCTTTCGCTACGAGTTCCTTCGGGAAAAGCCATCAGCGAATAGCCTTGTTTTATTTTCTTTTTAAGTGGTTCCAAACTGTTTTCGATCCCGCTTGAAACTGGATAAAAATCTGCTCGTTGCACGGCTTTTCCAAAAACAGGTGAATTATAAACCCAATCATTCACCAAAAAACAAATTTTTGGATGCAACATTCCAACCGCCAAAATATCGAGAAACGAAGTGTGGTTGGCAATAATTACAGCTGGTTTCAAGAAATCCTCACCACTTTCATTAATAACCTTTTTCTTCACAAACGGATTTGTATAAAGCACCGATTTCATAAATTTTGAAATCACTTTATGGAACCATCCCATTTTAATTTTTTTACTGATGGGCAGAATTGGCATCAAAGTGCTACTATAAATGGAGAGGCAAATTCCGCCCAAACCGAAGTATCCAAAAGAAAACAAAGAATGCACAAACATTCTCGGCGTTATTGGGCGTTTTGTTAGGCTGCCAATAAATAGTTTGAAAAGTAAAGGTTGAACCGTAAACGCCGTAAACATTGCAGAAAAAATTCCAATAATCGAAACAATGGAGATGGAATACAGCGCTGGATGTTTTGCAAAAATCAATACGCCAACACCCAAAATTGTTGTCAACACTGAAAGCATTATTGAAGTTTTGTGCGTCGCCATTACTTTTTCGCCAGTGCGCAGTTCCTTCAACAAACCTTTGGTCATAAAAATGCTGTAATCAATGCCCAAGCCAAAGATAAAGGTGGAAATGATAATATTGAAAATGTTGAATTCAATATGAAAAAGTCCCATAATTCCGAGTATCAAAAACCACGTGATAAATATGGGAACGGCCGTAACGAGTGTGAGCGCAAAACTTCGGAAGAAAAGGAAAAGTATAAAAAGAACAGCAATCAAACAATACCCTATCAGGCTGTTGAAATCGTTTTTTAAATTGCCCAAAAAGGTCTCGTTCATTTCTTTTCGGTCGATGACGAGCGTGTTTGGAATTCTCTTGAAAGCGCTTTTTATTTCGGAAGCATTTTCGTCGTCCAGTTTTATCAACGTAGTGATTGTTGTGAAGTCAGCTTCGGTTGTAATATAATCTTCCAAAAGCACGGATGGAATTTGCTGATAATCTTCCGGTTTCAGTGAGTTAAAATCTTTATCTAAAAAAGCGTAGAATTGGTTGAAAGTTGTGGGTTTGAAACCCTTTTCGGCACTGCTTTCAATCAAATTATATTCCGTGCTATCTTTTCGGGTTTGAGTCCAGAACTGTTGCCACTGAGCAATTTTTTTACGCTGATCCCTTTGCGAATGCACCAAAGCGCCAATAGAACTAAAACTGCTTATTTTTCCTTCTTCTTTAAGCAATTGCAAGGTTTCGTGGATGGAATCGTTGAGCTGCAGGGTGCCTTCAACAGATTTTCCGTAGGTTGCCAAATAAACAGATTTGGAAGAAATATCAGTCAATTCATCCAAATGCTGCATCGCGGCCTTTATTTCCGCAGGTTCATAATTTAGTTTTGAAATATCTTTGTTGAATTCCACTTTGTGGTATGTGAAAATGCTGACAATTAAGACTGCTCCCAACCCAATAAGCAGCCATTTGTTTTTATGGAACGGATATTCTGCAAATTTATCCAAAACGTTGATTTGCTGTTTCCGCGAAAGCGGATTTTTGTAAACTAACGGAATAAAGAAAAGTGCAAAAACCGAAGCTCCCAAAACGCTCACCGCAGCAAAAATTCCCAAATCCTGTAAGGCTTGTGAATCTAAAAACAGCAGGCATAAAAATGCCAAAGCCGTGGTTAGACTGCTCATTAAAATAGGCTCGGTTACGTCTTTATAAAGACTTTCCAGCGTTTCATTGTTACGGATGTGCGTTAATATATGAAGCGAATAATCCAGCGTCACGCCCAATAAAACAGAACCAATTCCCAAAGAAATTGCCGAAATCTCTCCACGAATCAAATACAATAATGCCACTGCCATTAAACCTCCAAAAATCGTTGGTACAAACAAAATGATTGGTATGTAAATTTTTCTATAGAAAAAAATAAACACCAAAATTAGAAGTGACATTGCAATTCCTACTGTAATTTGAATATCACTTTTAATTTGCTGTGCATTGGCAACTGCGATTAGTGCTGCACCAAAATATTCACTACTAACTTTTCCAGAATACTTTTGGTCCAGTGAATTTTGAAGTGTGTAAAGTTGTTCAGCAAATTTGGCATTTTCGGAAGTTTCACTACTTGAAAATTTTGGGGTAATGAAAAGGAGAATGTTCTTTTCGTCTTTGCTCACCAAAAAACCATCTTTCAAAACAAAGTCGTCCGTAACGCCGAGCTGTCGTAATTTTTTTAAAGCGATGAATGAAAGACCCAACGGATCTTTCAAAATAATATCTTTTGAAACGATGCCCGACGGCGAAATGAGCGTTCTGTAATTGGCTTCGGTAATAGCAGAAATACTGTCTTTTTGAAGTTTTCCCGAAATGGTTTTGTAATCCTGTTTATCCAAAAAAAGCGGCAGGTTTTCATAAACAAAACTCATGGTTCGAAGCAAATCGTCATCGTTTACTTTGCCACGAATGTATTTCACGTATTTTCCGGAATGGGCCTGCAGACTATCCACAAATTCCGTGGCATATTGGGTAAGTTCGTCAATATCTGTTGAATCATTTCGACGAATAGTTACAATAATTTTGTCGGTAAAGTTTACGGTTTTAAGTACTTTTTGAAAATCCTGATTTTTACTGTTAATGGGAATTAACTTCGAAATATCCTCTTCAAAGCGAATTTTGGAAACTAGCAACGTAAGTCCAAAAAGCAGCAATAGTAAGGCAAATGCGCTTGCTATTTTATTTTTCAATAAAAAATGATATGCTTTGAAAAACCAGTTACCCATTGTCGAGAATCTTTTTCCGTTCAAACAACGTCAAGAAAACGTAGCCCACGATTCCACAAGTAATCGCGGCTGTTACCGAAAGCGCCAAACTGCCGACAATATAGGATTTTAAATATTTCATCAGCTCCAAACTTGGGTCAATTTCGCTCATGGAAAGCACAAAATTTTCACCCAAAAGCCAACTGCCCAATTTTAAACTGAAATAAAGTATTAAAGGAATGAAGGGCGGAAGGCTCACATTTGAAAAAGCAAAGGCGATCACTTTATTCAAATTTAATAGCAGTGCTAAAAAAATAACCATTACCGTATGAAACCCCCAAATGGGCGAAAGACCAATAAAAACACCAAGTGCGATGGAAAACGCTTTCTTTTCGGAAGAATCGTCACTGCCCAAAAAATCCTCCATTAAAAACCGCTTGAGACCTTTTTTTTTTAGTTTTCTGAAAAGGTTTCGGGGCTTTATGTAGAGAAATGTAATAAATACGAACCAAGTGTTTAAGATACTTATTCGCGTAAAATCTTTGAACGGACGGAAATGCGAAACCCGATCTTCCAACTCGTAATGTACTTGAATCGGGATATTTTTTACTTCAATATCGTTCCAAGCCGCTTTAACGATGGCTTCAATTTCAAACTCAAATTTGTTGGTGTAGAATTTTAAATTTTTCATCGCGAAAAGTGGGTACAGCCGAAAGCCAGATTGTGTGTCCTGCAAGCGTTTTCCCGTTTCAACCCAAAACCAAAAGTTGGAGAATTTGTTCCCAAAACTGCTCTTTTTGGGAACGCCGAGTTGGGTCATATTTCGTGCGCCGATGAGCAAGACTTCTTTATTTGTCTCGTTTTCCAGAGCTTCGATAAACGTTGGAATATCTTCCGGGAAATGTTGGCCGTCGCTGTCAATTGTAATAGCATAGCGATAACCCAAATTATCAGCATGCTTAAAACCTTGGCGCAGCGCATTGCCTTTACCTTTGTTTTGTGATAGATGGATTTGTTGAATTTGCGGAAACTGAGTCAATATTTCAGAAGTGGAATCTGTGGAGCCATCGTTCACCACAATAACATCTTCTGTGTAAACCAAAACGCCTTCAATAACCTGTTGCAAGGTTTTGTAATTATTATAAGTAGGAATAATTACACAACATTTCAGGGTTTTAAATTTTTCTGAAATTAGTTTTTGGTTCATTTGGGAATTTTATTCTCTGCGAACTTTGAGCCATTGCGGTGAAAAATTTAACGCAGAGGCGCAGAGGGCGCAAAGCAAATATAAGTTTTAGGAATTAAAATAAAATTTAAGGACTCTTTTAGTTTAAAAAAATTAGCTTTTCTAAATTTCTGTCTTCTGAATTTCAGAAAAGTTTTCAGACGTCATCACAAAATCTTTCACAATTTGCTTTAATTCTGCGGAAGAAATTGATGCATAATTCTTCAAAAAAAACTGTTTGTCTTCCTCAATATTTTTATGATAACCCAAAAATCGAGGGGAGTTTTCCTGTACACTCATACGAATATAGCGGATTTCAATATTTGAAGGCTCAGTCTTTACTGCACTTTCAATTAAGGAAACTCCTTCTTTGAAAAACTCTTTTTTGTCTTTTTTTGATTTGGCAAATTTTGCTTTCAGCGTTAAAACCGCCCCTTTATAAGCCAATAAAACGGGCTTGCTTGAGGAATTTACATTTGTAAGTTCTCCTTCAAGTTTAGTTGCGATTTCAGTACTTTCCACTGCTTTTGGATATAGCGTGCGGATTTCTTTTAACTCTTGGGCGTTTCCTATAATTGAAAATAAAAGCGCACAGAAAATAAATAATTCCTTAGACATACATTTTATCTTTTAACCCAAACCTGACAGGTTTTAAAAACCTGTCAGGTTTAGAAGCCGTTTATTTCTTAAACAATTTTAAAAGTAGCACTCAACTTAAGCGCTACGGTTTCATCGAAAGAAGATGTGTTTTTTACTTTCACTTCGCCATTTTCTTCAGTAATATCAATAATAATCTGCAAATCGGGATTTTTTTCAGGGTTGATAATCGCCATAAATTTTATGTTTGAAGAAACGGCCAAAAACAAATTTTTACCTGTTGCTTCCTCAGTCAGTTCCTTTATAATTTGAATCATACAAACGCCCGGCATTACAGGGTTTCCGGGGAAATGCCCTTTAAAAATAGCGTGATCTTTGTTTAAATGGACTTTTGCCAAAATGCCTTCGGCTGTCTTTTCGGTGGAAATAACATTATATAATCCTTCGATGAGCATATTATTCCTTTTTAAATTTTTCCAAATCTATTGTTAGCTTAATATTGTTGTGTTTGATGGTGATGATATCTGCAATATTTTCTTCGGAAGAAGTAAAATCAATCTCCACTTTTTCCTTTGTTTTTGATGTGTTTACGATTTTTTTAAGCTTTTCAGACTTGTCTTCCAAAAAATAAAAATTGAATCTTTCATCAGATTGTGTTTTGTATATCCTTTGATTTTTCGATTCATAAACTGCCAAAACTTTAGCGCTTTCGTTGACCAACAATTTAAAATCATCTTTTAAAATATTGACAATGAATTTTTTATCCAAATCTTCTACCACGAAATGCTTTGTAAAAGTATCGCCTTCAAACTGAAAATCAAATAACTTGCTGCCGAATTCGGTAGTAAAAACAACCCGGTGGTTTTCGGGACTAATTTTTTTAATAATCAATATTCCGCCAAAATTCTTTCCGTAAACTTCAATCTTCGCCTTGTAAACATAGTCGATTTCTGTATTAGAAAAATAAGGGTTTTCAACCTCCGTTTTGTTGAAATGCACTTGCCGCAACCCTTCCGTAGTCTTTAAAGAACACGAAGCCATTGCAAAAATTGACAGAAAACTAATTGCTAAAAACCGAATCATTTACTGTGCTGTTTAAAATGCGATTACTGAAAATAATTCGGGTGAAATCCTGCGATGGTTCTACCATTTTCACTTCATAAACTTGTGCGTCATCTTTATTGAAAAGTAACTCAAACGAAGCTATATAGCCCGCTATTTTCTTGTCTTTCGGTATAAAAACAGCTTTATAATATTTTGAAGATTTAAAAAACGAAACCGTAAAATCTGCATCGCTAAACATATTTCCTTTCACACTGCTCACAATTAATTGGTTCAGTTTTTTGAAAAGTTTGCTGTTTCCAATATCTACTTTACTTTTTGTGCCTCCATCGTTAATGAGCAGTTGGTCTTCCTTAAAAATCACGCTGTATTGGTAGGGATTTGTGTATTCCCATTTTACTAAATTAGGTGCTTTAAAAACCATTTTTCCAGAAGTTTTCACATCATCCGTCAAAAAATCGAGGTGCTTGTACTGCACAAAATCAGTTTTAATGGATTGGGTAGTTTTCGCGGAAGCAATTACTTTTTCTTTAAAAGAAGAAATTTCCGAAGCAATCATTACAGATTCCTGCGCTTGAATCGAGCTTCCAATAACAATAATAAATAAAAATAAAAAATAATTACGCATAAGCTTCAATTTCAAGTAAGCGATCCACTGGAACCGACTGCAGTTTGTGCGAGGGCAAAGTTAGCAATAACTGTTCCAATACAGAAACTGTTTTTGAGCTGCTGTCGTGGAGCAGAATAATATCACCCTTTTTTAAGTTGGAAGTGATCCGTTTTAAAATTTTTTCTTCGGAAAGGTTCGTAGTGTCCAAGCTGCGTTTACTCCATCCAATTGACGAATGTTCCGTATTTTTCAAAGCTTTTTTGATATTAGGATTGGTTACACCGAAAGGTGGACGGAACAATTTAATTTCCTTTCCAGTAATTTCTTTCAAAACTGAATTTGTTCGGTTCAATTCAGCAACTACTTTTTCGGAAGAAAAAAATCCGAAATTCTTGGAATGTGAATACGAATGGTTGCCGATGCTGTGGCCTTCATCAATGATTTGATGAACTATTTCAGGATGCTTTTCGGCGTTTTTTCCAATTAAGAAAAAAGTTGCTTTGGCGTTGTGAGTTTTTAAAAGTGATAAAACTTTTGGTGTAAAATCTAGGTGTGGCCCATCGTCAAAAGTGATTGAAATGTGGCTTTCAGAAATTTTATAATTGTGATTTAAAGATTGCAGATGATAGTTCCACTTTATTTGAAAAGAACCAATTACAGTAATCAAAACCCAAATAAAAACAAACAGAATGTAAAGCCAAGCAGGAACATCGCCGAAGAAACCTGCGAGCAGTAGTCCAAAAAAGACTACTAAAGCCAGGGCGTTTATGGTATAAAATCTCAACATTTTTTTAGTAAAACTAGGCTGTGGTTTTGACCTCGGTATTGATTGTAGCAAAGAACCATTTTTATTTTTGTAGAATCTATTTCGTTGATTTTTACAATTTTTGGAATGGTTTGGGTCTTCAGCATTTTTGATGCCAACCAAACCCCAAAAGCAGAAATAGTATTGTTTTCGCCAACCAAATGTTTGTAAAAAACCTGTTGGGTTTTACTGAATATTCCTTCAGAAAGTTGGTTGTAATAATTGTCAAAATCCACATCGCCGTTGTTTCCAAAAACAACAACATCAATATCGCTAATCATCAAATTGTTTTCTTCCAAAAAGTTTTCAATGGTCTTGGAAACCCTTTCTTTTTTCAGGGTATTGAATGTTTCCAAAGCAACTAATTCTGCATAACAACTTTGCTTTTTTTCGTTGGAAACAACAAAAAAATTGGCTCCTTCGCTAAAAACGGCACCTTCGGTTTTTGAATTTAACACTTCAGAAATAGTAACTGGCTCAGGTTTTATGTGATTGATTACTCGGTGAACCTTTGTAGTATGTTCTCCCAATTCTTCAACACCTCCAACCAAAATATGCTGCGCTTCGTTGGTTTCAAGTTGCATTTTTGCATCCAACAAAGCAGATTCAAAGGAAATGGCCGAATGCACATAGGTAAAGTTATATGCTTTGCATTCCATCCCCAAAGCAATCTGGCCGGCAACCGTGTTGTGCGTACTTTGGATAAAAGAGGTTGGCGTTAAATATTGTTCGTTGTTGTCAATTATGGCGCTCACAAATTTTTCGGAATCTATCATACAGCCCATTCCAGTTCCTGTAATAATAGCGTCAACGGTTTCAATTCCGGCTTCATTCATCGCGATTTTTGAAGCAACCACGCCCATTTTTATGCCTTTTGCCATTCGGCGGGCAGCGGCGGGCGGAATGTATTGTTTGTAATCTGGATCAACTGCGAAAATAACTGTATCGTTGTAATCGGTTATTTCATCCAAAAATGTACTGTTATCAAAAGTTTTTTGGGGCGAAATGGAAGCGATGCTGTTTATGTATACTTTCTTCATTCTTATTTTTACATCTCTATTTTTTTTCTTTCTTGTGGGTTTTTTCGGCGGGTTCGTTTACCAATTGGATTTTTTCTTCTGTTTTATACGACTTGGCTTTTTTTGATTCCTTCAGTTCTCTTTCCACTTCATCAGCAGATATTTCCACGATTTTACCCTTTCGCTGAAAAACAAATGGTGTGTTTTTGTATTTTTTGAATGCGATGAGCTTTTGAAAAGAAATTTTCAAACCTTTTTCTATTTTTTGGCTCAGTTCGGTCAATTCATCTTTTTCCTTCATCATATTTTTCTTTTAAAAAATTCCACGTTTCTAAATTCTCGATTCGCTCTTCTTTTATATCTCCTTTTGCAATCGTTTTTTTAAATCCGTTCTCCGAATTATCGATAAAAATCCATTTATCAACAATCGGTTTAAAGATACCGAAAAAGTTTTTCAAACCGTTTTCATAGCGTCTTTTAATTACGTTTGGAGGAATATTGTGCCCACCTTCCTCAACCCGGGTTTTAACTCTTTTAAGGGCTAATTCTGGCGACTGCAAATAGAAAAAAAGCAAGGTTACTTCAAATCCGCTTTTTTGAGCTTCAATGACAAAATTTTTATAACTTTTGGTTGACAGGGTGGTTTCGAAGGCGAAATTACCTCCTGTTTTTATCAACTCCCTAATTCTTTCCAACATAAGCCTACCAGCTTTAAATGAACTTTTATCGGGATTGAATGGAGATAAGCCTTTTGCTATTTCATCTGCATTTACAAACTCGTTGCAATCTAAGATGTCGGGCAAAATTGTATAAGATGCCGTTGTTTTTCCGGCTCCGTTGCAACCCGCAATAATAAAAAGTCTTTTCATCGGAAATTGCTGGACTATAAAGATAGTCTAATGTCAAGTTTTTTTTAAGCTAAGATTTCTTCGAAAATATTACAGTGGAACAATTCCCTCCAAAACCAAGCGAATTTGAAAGGACCGTATTCAATTCTTTTTGCTTCAATTCCGTTTGCGGAATTATTGAAAATTCCTTCATCGGAGTTTTAAAATTCAGGTTTGGGAAAATAACATTGTGCTGTAATGCCAAAACTGAATAGACCGCTTCAATGGCTCCAGCAGCAGCCAACGTGTGACCTGTATACGCTTTTGTTGAACTGAATTCCAGCAAATCTTCGCCAAAAACGCGAAGTATCGCTCTGCCTTCCGAGAGGTCATTATTGCCAGTCGCAGTGCCGTGGGCATTTATATAGTCAATTTCCGAAGCTTTTAAACCTGCAACTTTCAATGCTTTTTCCATCGCCAAAGTTGCACCATCACCGTTATCCGAAGAAGCGGTTTGATGAAAGGCGTCGTTGGCATTTCCGTAGCCTTTTACGTAGGCAAGTACTTTTCTGTTTTCGGCTTTAACCACTTTGTCACTTTCCAAAACCAAAAACGCTGCTGCTTCACCCAAATTCAAACCTTTTCGGTTTTCGTCAAAAGGAGTATTGAAAGTGTCGCTTAAAATCATCAATGTTTTGAAACCATTGATTGTAAATTTTGAAAGACAATCAGCTCCGCCGACCAAAATTCTGTCCAGCTTTCCAGATTTAATCAAACGTGCACCAAGCATTATTGCATTTGCTGCGGAAGAACAAGCAGTACTAATTGTTGTAACCAGGCTTTCTTCAATCCCTAATTGCTCAGCGATTTTTTGAGTGGAATCGCCCGCGTGATGACTTTCAATATATTTTTGTGGAGCTTTTTCGGTAAGGTATTCGTAATAATATTTTTCGGTCATATCCATTCCACCCACGCTGGTGCCGGAAACGATGCCTGTTTTATATTTTTTGATATCGGTAATTCCTGCATCAGCAAATGCTTCTTTTGCAGCTATGGCGCCGAGCATTGCAGTTCGGGAATAGTTATTTTCTGGCGGAAGGTTTAATTGGGCAATCAATTCATCATTTGTGAATTTTACTTCACCCACCATAATTTCACTGCGCTGGATGGTTTCAATATTGTCAACTCGGGTGATGCCTTTATTGCCATTTATGAGCGCGTGATAGTTT
>JBBQUI010000061.1:0-15271 GCA_038212575.1 Flavobacteriales bacterium | reverse complement strand
AAACAATTTAGCGATGGACTGTCTATGACGCGTTTACCAATGTATGCTACCATTGTGGCGAATTTGGTGAATGTGCTGCTTAATTATATGTTTATCTTCGGAAAATTTGGTGCTCCGGAAATGGGGGTTGTTGGGGC
The DNA here is from genome assembly GCA_038212575.1 of Flavobacteriales bacterium. Lineage (GTDB taxonomy): Bacteria > Bacteroidota > Bacteroidia > Flavobacteriales > Flavobacteriaceae > Aequorivita. The sequence continues at coordinate 15,134 of JBBQUI010000061.1, read as the reverse complement.
TGCTATCGGAACCTTGGTTTCGCGTGTGGTGATGGTGGCTTATTTGTGGTATTTGTTGAGCCGAAAAGAGAAGTCGCGATATTTTGTTACTGGCATTAAAATTTTCACTCTCAGCAAAGCTATGCTGAAAAAACTGTTGAACCTTGGTTTTCCTTCTGCCATGCAGATGTTTTTTGAGGTTGCTATTTTCACTTCCGCAGTGTGGCTTTCTGGAATTCTAGGGAAGAATCCGCAGGCTGCAAACCAAATTGCGCTTAATCTTGCCTCAATGACTTTTATGGTGGCGATGGGTTTTAGCGTTGCGGCGATGATACGCGTGGGTAATCAAAAAGGGTTGAAAAACTTTAGGGAACTTCGGCGTGTGGCTATTTCTATAGGTTTGTTGACATCCATTTTGTCCTTGGTTTTTGCCATTGGCTTCATTTTGTTCAATGAAGAATTGCCAAAAATATTCCTCGATTACAACAGCGTAGCCGACTTTGCCGATAATCACGAAGTGGTTTCAATAGCTGCGCAGCTATTAATTATTGCTGCAATTTTTCAATTTACCGACGCACTGCAGGTGGTGGCCTTGGGTGCGCTTCGCGGAATGCAGGACGTGAAGATTCCAACAGTTATCACATTTATAGCCTATTGGATTATCGGTTTCCCAATTTCGTATTACTTGAGTATGGAAACTTCCTTGGAAAGTATGGGGATTTGGATAGGTTTGCTGGCAGGGCTTTCGGCAAGCGGTATTATGTTATTCATCAGATTTAATTATCTTTCGAAAAAATTGATTAGGCAGGAAGTAGCTATTAGCGAATAGCGAAAAGCGAAAAGGAATTAGCAAAAAACCAATAGATTATTTTTACCATCAACCATCAACCATCAACCATCAACCATCAACCATCAACCATCAACCATCAACTAACAACTAGAAAAAATGGATTTCCCAAAATACTTACTCGGCGACAACAGCGAATATCCCACAGCGATTTTCGTGATACATACAGAATTTCCCCGTTTCATCATCAATCTTGAAAACGATGAGGTGGAATGGTTGGAAGATTTTGATGCAGAAGATCAAAAAGAACTGGAGGCTGAGGCTGAAAATTTGATTCAAGGTGCTACTGATTTTTACGATCGTGAGATTTCACTTTATGGTGAGGATTAATTTTTTTGACCACGAATAAACGAATATTTTTATATAATAATTCGTGTATTCGTGTTGGAAAACCACACTTTTAGAATCGCATAATTATGCTTGACCAACTCTTAAAATACGATACTGATTTTTTCCTTTTTCTAAACAACCTGGGAAACACTTCTTGGGATGGATTTTGGCTTTTCGTGACCGAAAAATGGTCGTCTATTCCCATTTACGCTATTCTTCTTTATTTGATTTTTAAAAATTACGGACTGAAAGGAACGCTTGTCATTATAGTTTGTGTGGCTTTGATGATTACGGCTACGGATCAAATTGCCAATCTTTTTAAATACGGAATTCGTCGCCCAAGGCCTTGTCAAGTTGCTGAATTAATAGTACAAATGCGATATATTGCAGATGGTTGTGGAAGGTTTGGCTATTTCTCTGCACACGCGGCAAGCTCTATGGCTGCGGCTGTTTTTCTGGGCTTAAGTCTTCAAAAATGGTATAAATACTTACCTTTTTTACTGCTCGTTTGGGCCGTAATTACTGCCTATAGCAGAATCTATTTGGGTGTTCACTATCCGCTGGATGTGATTACGGGAATGGCGTTTGGCGGGTTGACGGGTTGGTTGTTCTATTTACTGCAGAAGTGGGGACAACGCAAATTTAATGCGTGAATTAAACCTGACAGGTTTTTAAAACCTGTCAGGTTTGGAAATTTAGCTTTTAGTAACAATAAACAAATCCCTGTACAAACGGGTTTTGTGGGTTCGGCTGTCTTTTCCCTTTGGGTTCATATCGTAACGTGCAACGCGTTCTCTTCGGAAATTTGGAAATGTTTCTTTAAAGACTTGCAATTTTTCTTCCTGCACCAAAACACCGAATTGGTTTTCTTCGGGAACTGAAACTTCATCACCTTCTTTTAAAATCTTCATCTTTTCACCGTAATCCCAAATAAGTTCGGGCGTCATATCTGAAAATTCGTAGATTTTAATGTTCTGTTTTTCTTCCAAAGCTTTTAATTCTGAAAAAGGTTTGTATTCGGGATTGTTCGTTATTGCAGCGCTTAGCGGCAGTCCGAACCAAATAACTGTCACAATAAAAGTGATGGTTAAATAAAACACCGTTTTAATTTTTCTTCGGAAAAGATTTCGGAATATAAAAATTCCGATGCTAAAAAGCGCAAGAGAAAGAAGCACGAACCAAACCCAGTTTCCTGCAAGGCCGTCTTTCAGAAAAATATAACCCCCAACGGGGAAAGCAATTCCTATTAAAGCGATTAATCCGAAATTGAAATAGACGGGAATAGTCTCTTTTTTATTTTCTAATTCTTTAAATCTTCTGAAAAGATATTCAATATAAAATCCGGTATTCAAAGCCATCGGAATTAATACTGGCAATAAGTAGCGCGATTTTTTCTCAGGAATTAACGAAAGCAATATTACCGAAAGCATCGTCCACAGAAATGTGAACAGATATGCTTTTTTGTTGAAAACCCTATTCTTTAAATACGGATAAAGTAAGCCGATAAACGCGGGAATTGTCCAAACACCGCTCTGAGTAAAGAAACTCCAGTAATAGTAAAATGGCTTTGTTTCGTAGCTTATCCAATTGGTCGTTTCGTTTTTGGTGATTTCTGCGGCAGCTGGGTCAAAAGTGATTGTGTACCAATGCCACCAAGCGGAAACTACAAAAGCAACAACCAAAAATGCAACGAGTGGCAACCAGCGTGATTTAAAGTTTTTGTATTTGTAAACGATTCCAAAAGCAATCAAAAAGGGCAGGAGCAGGCCGTAAAATGAAACGGGGCCTTTGCTCAAAAACGAACACCCAAAGAAAAGTCCAGCTAATAAAGCATTTCTATATTTGTGGGTTTCTTCCGTAAAAAATAGATAGAGCAGGTAAATGCACACAACCATAAATCCGTGTGTATAAATATCCCATTGTCCATCGCGGGCAGATGCAACAATGTAAAACGAGGTTGTCATTATAAGTGAACTTATAAAAGCGTATAATTTTTCAGAAGTAAGTTTTTTCGCGAATTTATAGGAGAACAAAACCAAAATCAAAGTCATTATAGCAGCCGGAAGCCGTAGTGCCCAAATACTTTTTATTCCAAAAATAGCGGCTGAAAAAGCTGTTAGCCAAGTAGGCAATGGTGGTTTTTGGTATCGTGGTTCGCCATTGATTGTGGTTAGCAGCCAATTGCCGTCGTGAAGCATTTCACGGGCGGTGATGAAATTGCGTGCTTCCATTATGTTTACGGGCAGCGAGTTTAAATTCACGAAAAAAATAGCAGCGCAGGTTAGCAACAGAAGCAATAAATAGTTTTTTTCAACTTTCATAGCTCATCTGTTTTTTCCAAATGAAAATATTCCGAACGTAAATAATCAGTCCGGCGCCATGCCCAACCAAAAGCACCGGATCGTTTCTAAAAATTCCATAGGTTAAAATAAGAGAAGCACCCAAAACGCTCATACCCCAAAAACCCACAGGCAGTTGTGAGGTTTTTGTTTTTTCGGAAACAATCCATTGGTACACAAAACGAAGTGTGAAAATCAGTTGGGAAATGATTCCCAAAAGTAACAGCCACAAAGGGATTGCATCATTTTTGAAAAGTTTTTGAATGTCGTATTCACCGTTATTATATGCGTAAATAACTACAAGAATGGGAAAAATATAAAGGAAAATTTGCAGCCATTTTGGCGATTTCTGCCACTCGCCCTGCAATTGTAAGTTTCGGATATAAATGTAATAAGTCAACGCTTGTCCAAGCATAATTGCGAAATCATCGCGCAAATGGCCATAAACAAAGAGTAAAAAGGAAGCGAACAAGCTCAGTTTCCAAAAAGCGGACGGAGTGATAATCCGTTTGCTTTTTTCGGAAAGAATCCATTGAACGATAAGCCTTCCGCTGAAAAGGATTTGTGCCAAAAAACCAATGCCGTACACAATCCAATTGCTCATCCTTTACTTTTGATTTCGTAGTTGATGTATTTTTTCTTCATCCAAAGGTAGGCGAAACAGTCCATCAATGGACCTAAAAGTCGGTTCCAAAGTCCAAACTTTGCCGTTCCCGCCATGCGCGGAAAATGTTTTACGGGTACTTGCAACACTTTTCCGTTTTGCAAAAGAATCATAGCTGGTAAAAACCGGTGAAGCCCTTTAAACATGGGAATGCGTTTGGCATAATCAGTTTTTATTACTTTTAATGGGCAGCCGGTATCATCCATGCCGTCGTGGGTAAAAGCTCGACGAATTCCGTTTGCGATTTTTGATGACATATTTTTTACGAATTTATCCTTTCTTTCAGAGCGAAAGCCTGTAACCAAATCATATTCGCCAATGTGTTTGAGTAAAAGATTGAAATCTTCGGGGGCGGTTTGAAGATCGCTGTCAATATAGCCAACCAGTGGGCTTTCAACGTGATCAAAACCAGCTTTAATAGCTGCGCTGAGACCGCGGTTTTCTTTGAAAGAAATAAAGTGAAACGCTTCGTTGCGGCTACAAATATCTTCAATAAGCGCTTGGCTATTGTCTTTGGAGCCGTCGTTCACAAAAAGAATGGAGGTCTTTTTTGTTGCGATTTTGGTGTAGGCCAGGAGTTCCTTTTCCACCCGTTGCAGGTTTTCTTCTTCGTTGTAAACGGGCACAATAATGGTGAATTCGTACATTGTGGTTTTTGAAAAGCTTTCTGCAAATGTAATTTTTTTAGTTTAAAAGTTATGGGTTTAGAAGTTTAGAAGTCGATAAGTTGAGAAGTAAACTTATTTTTTGTAGTTGATGGGCAGTAAATTTCTAAAGAACGAAAGGTTTTGCTTAAAAAGCTGTTATTTTGCGAAGGGAATTAAAAACGAAAACGAAAAATTTTCAATGGATTTTATTAATTTGTCGTGGTTCCTTTTTAGTCTTGGTTTAAAAAAAAAAAATTAAATGAAAATACTCGTTACCGGTGCGGCTGGATTTATAGGTTCGCACACTTCGGAAAGATTAAAGGAACTTGAACACGATATTGTTGGGATTGATAATTTTTCACCCTATTATGAGCTTTCCCTCAAGAAACTGAATGCCAAAGCGCTTTCGGAGAAAAATATTGAAATATTGAAAGTTGATTTAAGAACCGATGATTTGGCAGAAAACCTTCCAAACGATTTAGACTATATTTTCCATTTTGCAGCCCATCCCGGTATTTCGAGTAATTCCACGTTTGAGGATTATTTCAGCAATAATATTTTGGCAACGCAACGTTTGCTTGAATTTGCTGAAAGCCTTCCGAAGAAACCATTTTTTGTAAACATTGCCACTTCATCAATTTATGGACTTGAAGCAACTTTTCCGGAAAGCGTTCCTCCAAAACCTGCTTCGTGGTATGGTGTTACAAAACTTGCCGCAGAACAATTGGTTTTGGCAAAAAGCCGCGAAAATAAATTGAAAGGAACATCTTTACGATTGTTTTCTGTTTACGGTCCTCGCGAAAGACCCGACAAACTTTACACCCGTTTGATAGATTGCGGTTTGAACAACAAACCATTTCCGCTATTTGAAGGAAGTGAAAAGCATTTGCGCAGTTTTACCTATGTGCAGGATATTGTGGACGGAATAGTGAGTGTTATTGGAAAGGAAACTGTTTGCAATGGTGAGATTTTCAACTTGGGAACGGAGACCGAAAGCACCACAGCACAAGGAATAGCTACTGTTGAAGAAATACTTCAGAAAAAAATTGAAACAGAAAAAAAACCACCCCGCGCCGGCGACCAATCGCGAACCAAGGCGAATATTGACAAAGCCAGAAAATTGCTTGGCTACAACCCTCAAACTACATTAAAAGAAGGCTTGATTGCTCAGACCGAATGGTTCAAAAATAATTTTTAACTTCGGGCTCCATATTTTTCAAATTAACGATGCTCAAAATACTTCAAATAATTACCTTATTGCAAGGGCTATTTCTTATTGTGGCATTGATGGCCAATAGAAAAAAATACCAAAAACCCACATTTTGGTTATTGATAGGAAGTATTGTTTCAATATTGTTTTATGTTATTGGGGATGATAAGAATGGTTTTTTTGTTGAAAATAAAGATTGGTTCTTTTTTGATTCCTCACTGTTTATAACGTTTTTCTTGTTATTTGTAATGTATTTTGTTTCGCGCAGCGAATCATTCAATTTAAAGCACCTGGTCTTTTTTCTGCCTAATCTATTTTATTTTATTATTGAAACCTATGAGGAATATTTTTCCGCAGAAGATGTAATTTTTATTGAAATTTTAGAGCTTCTGGTAGAACTTACTTTTTTGGGCTATTTGGTGTTTACCGTACGGGCAATAATACAATCAAAAAGGCAACAGTGGATGATATATTTTATAATTCCACTGGCCATTATTATGGGTTTTGCTTTACTCAATGAAATTTTTAGTTGGCTTGGTATTGCGGAGATCCCATATTTTAGTGATCCTGAAAACCATACGTCCACACTTATTGTTATAGCATTTCTTTTTTATTTTATGGCTTGGAAATTAGTCGTGGCACCCTCGGAAATAATTCCTCTTTCTGAAATAAAAAAGTATAAAACCTCTGGATTGAACGAAAATTTAATTGAAGATTATTCAGAAAAAATTATCGCTTTTATGGAAGAGAAGCAAGGATTTATGGATAGCAATTTGTCATTGTCCCTGCTTGCACAAAAATTGGAGATTCCGAAACAATACATTTCTGAGATTTTAAATTTGCATCTCAAAACCAATTTTCAAGATTTTGTAAACGGCTATCGGGTAAAGGCCTTCACTGAAAAACTTGCCGAACAAAAATACGCCCATCTCACACTATTTGGTATTGCAACGGAAGTAGGTTTTAGTTCAAAGTCTAGCTTTTATACAATCTTTAAAAAATTCAAGGGCGTAACTCCAACAGAGTATCGCAAATCCTTAAAAAAATAGGACTGATTGTGTCCAGAATAAGCATACTGGACAAGCTTATAATACTTAAAATATTCCGTTCTCGTTTGTAGGTTAGTTTTGCATTAAAAACCTTAATATACTTTCGTGTCGAAATTTTTCCCTAAGCGCTTTACTCTTCTTTTTCATTTTGTAAAAACGTTCATTATTCTGTCAACCCTGTTGCGCTTCATTTTTGTAATATGGGTTTATAAGGAAGTTGATATATCATTTTTCAAAATAGGCAATACATTTCTTATCGGTCTTCTGTTTGATGTTGGTACGGCTTCGTTTTTTGCTATTCCATATGCATTGTATTTGTTGGTGTTTCCTAAAAAATGGTGTGGTTCACTGTTTGATAGGATTGTAACTTGGTTTGCTTATACACTTGGTCTCGTCATTTTTCTGTTTTCCTTTTTCGCGGAAATCACTTTTTGGGAAGAATTTAAAAACCGATTCAATTTTATTGCTGTTGATTATTTGATTTACACCTACGAAGTTGTAAAAAACATCAACGAATCTTACCCAATCCCTTTATTGGTGGGCGGTATTTTGGTGTTGACGGGGTTACTCCTTTTTATTACGAAACGAAAAAACATTTTTCAAAAAACCTTTCACAACGAAACTACTTTCAAACAAAAATTGCTGCCAACGGTATTTTTTATAACCATTGCAATGATTTTTGCACTCTTCGTAAAAAACAAAGATGCCGAGCAATTTGAAAACCGATACAACAACGAAATCGCAAAAACTGGAATCTACTCTTTCTTTGCGGCTTTTCAAAACAACGAACTTTCTTTTACCGATTTCTATAAAACCCTTCCAGTAAACGAAGCTTTTGCAGATGTAAAAATCGAATTTAAAAAACGCGGCGACAGTTTGCTTTTCCCTGAAAAGGAATTGATTTACCGAAATATTTCAAATACAGATTCACTACCCGAAATAAAGCCGAACGTTATTTTTATTTGTGTTGAAAGCCTTAGCGCGAAATTTCTTGGAAGTTTCGGAAATACGGAAAATATTACGCCAACTCTGGATTCCTTGGCAAACCAGAGTTTGTTTTTCACCAATCTTTTCGCCAACGGCACCCGAACCGTTCGTGGTATGGAGGCCATTACCCTGTCCATTCCGCCTATGCCGGGCCGGAGTATTGTGAAGCGTGAAAACAATCAACACCTTTTCACTATTGGCGAAGTTTTTAAACAGAAAGGCTACGAGCGAAATTTCTTTTACGGTGGTGATGGCTATTTTGATAATATGAACAGTTTTTTCGGCGGAAATGGTTTCAACATAGTGGACCGAGGCCGAGGTTTTTTAATGGATGAAAGCATTACCACAATCCGAACCAATATTGAGGATGAAGAGGTAACCTTTGAAAACGCTTGGGGGATTGCTGATGAAGATCTTTACAATAAAATAATCAAAATTGCTGATGAAGCCCACAGCTCTGGAAAACCCTTTTTTGATTTTGTGATGACTACTTCAAACCACCGTCCCTATACATATCCCGAAGGTAAAATAGATATTCCATCGGGTTCGGGGAGAAGCGGTGCCGTAAAATATACCGATTACGCAATTGGTGAATTTTTAAGAAAAGCAAAGAAAAAAGATTGGTACAAAAATACAGTGATTATAATTATGGCGGACCATTGCGCGTCAAGTGCCGGACACCAAGAACTTGATGTTAAAAACTATCACATTCCTGGATTTATTTTAAACTTGCCAAACGTTTCACCTCGAAAGGTTGACAATATGGCTTCGCAAATAGATATTTTTCCGACGCTTTTTTCATTGCTCAATTGGAACTATAATTCAAATTTGTACGGAACCGATATTTTAAAAATGAAACCTGAGGATGAACGGGCTTTTGTGGGTACGTATCGAAAGCTTGGCTTGCTAAAAGAAGATGATAGAATTATGGTTTTGGGCGACCAAAAGGTTTCAAATATTTATCAGTGGAACAGGGAAACCAATGAACTCTTGCCATTAAAGGAAAACCAAGCTTTCTTAAAACAAATCATTTCGAACTATCAAACCGCAGACTATTTATTTTCAAACGGTGGGTTGAAATTAAACAGTTTGGGCCTTGAGGACTAATATACATTTCATTGTTAATCCTATTGCTGGCAAGGGCAAAAACGCTCTTTCTCAAGTTTTTTTAGAATCCTCTTTTCCTAAGCCCGAATATTCAATTTCAATAAAGAAAACTGAATTTGTACTTCACGCAGCTACACTCGCAAAGGCTTCTGTTGAAGAAGGGGCACAAATAATAGTTGCTTGTGGAGGCGATGGCACTATTAACGAAGTGGCGTCCTGCTTAGTGAATACTTCGGTAATTTTAGGTATTTTGCCAATGGGTTCGGGCAATGGTTTGGCTTCCCATCTAAAAATTCCGAAGAATTTAAAAAATGCGCTCGCTATCATTAAAGGGCAAAAAGTAATTTCCATTGATACGGGAACAATAAATGGCGAACCGTTTTTCAGCAATACCGGCGTTGGGTTTGATGCACACGTTATCTCAGATTTTGAGGAAAATACTACTCGAAGACTTTTAAGTTATGTGAAATCTACGCTGCGGACGCTGAAAAAATATCACTATAAAAATGTGGTGGAACTGAAATACAACGGCACTACAGAATTGATTTCACCTTTTCTGCTTTTCGTTTCAAATTCCAACGAGATGGGCTACAAAATGAGTTTGACGCCAAGAGCTTCTTTGCAGGATGGCTTGCTTGATTTGGTTATTGTTCCCAAACTTTCGCATTTCAAACTTTTCATTTTTGCAATATTGTTTCTTTTCAAAAAGCATCATTGGATGAAGGAAGTGAGGTTTAAACAAATTGCATCTTTGGAAATTAAAAGTGTGGATGATATTATATTGAAAACACAGAAGGACGGGGAATTTTTTGCTCCGAATGAACCTAGAATTGAAATAGCAATTCATCCAAAGAACTTAAACGTCTGTGTTTTATAAAGTAGATGAACTACTATTTTAGTGTCATAGTCAAATAATTTCTATTTGGAAAGCGCAAATAATTTTTCAGCAGCCTCAAAAGGTGTTGTACTGTTTTCATCCAAAGCCTTCAACTGTTTTTCAAGTTCTTTTTTAATGGAAGGATTGGCGTAAAATTCACTTTTCAACCTGCTTTCAATAGTCTGCAGCAACCAGAATTTATTCTGTTCTTTTCTTTTATGCTGAAAATAGCCGTTGCTTTTTACGGTTTCAAAATACGTTGAAATTACTTCCCAAATTTCAGTAATACCTTCATTTTTAATGGCGCTGCACAAAAGTGTTTTAGGCGCCCAATCACTTTCTTTTGCTGGATAAAGATGGAGCGCGCGGTTAAATTCATTTTTAGCGAGTTTAGCGGCTTTTAAGTTTTCGCCGTCAGCTTTGTTAATAATGATGGAATCTGCCATTTCCATAATACCTCGTTTTATGCCTTGCAGTTCGTCGCCTGCTCCAGCAAGTTTTAATAATAAAAAGAAATCGGTCATGGAGTGTACTGCGGTTTCGCTTTGGCCAACGCCCACGGTTTCAATCAAAATAACATCGAAACCAGCTGCTTCACAAAGAATAATTGATTCCCGGGTTTTTCGGGCTACGCCACCCAATGTATCGCCACTGGCCGAAGGACGTATAAAAGCATTGGGCTCTTTCACCAAATCTTCCATTCGGGTTTTATCGCCCAAAATGCTTCCTTTGCTTATGCTGCTACTGGGATCGACAGTAAGTACAGCAACTTTTTTTCCCTCGGAAATTAACAGCTTTCCAAAACTTTCAATAAAAGTACTTTTGCCAACGCCCGGAACGCCCGTAATTCCAATGCGGATAGATTTGTTTGCATGTGGCAAACAACTTTCAATAATTTCCTTTGCTTGTTGTTGATGTTTTTGGGCCGTACTCTCTATAATGGTAATGGCTTGACTGAGTGCGGTTTGGTTTTGATTTAAGATTCCAGAAATCAATTCACCAACAGATTGGGATTTCTTTTTAATGATTTTAAGCTGTTTCACAACCTCCTTATTTAAGGTTTCTGGTTGCGAAACACCTTCTTTTTCGTTTAAAGCACTTGTATTTTTTTTCTTCTTTGCCACAGCGTGAATTTAGGACAATTTTATGAATATGTTCTTTTAAAAACGGGTTTAACGCAGTATCTTGAAATTTAATAATTTTAAAATTCAAATGAAAATGAAAACATTATATAAAGCTTCATCTACAGCGGTAGGAGGCAGAAAAGGTCACGTGACCACAGACGATGGGAAAATCGATATGGAACTTTCAGTACCAAAAGGTTTGGGCGGTGATGATGGAAAAGGCACGAACCCCGAACAACTTTTTGGTAGTGCGTATGCCGCTTGTTTTGGCAGTGCAGTGCAACTGGTTGCCGAAAGCAAAAAAATAAAATTGGGTGATGATATGAGTGTTACCGCAAACATTGAAATAGGAAAAACTAAAGACGGCGACCTACAGTTGCGTGCAACTTTAGACTGCTATCTGCCGGGCGTGGATGTGGAAACTGGAGAACAGTTGGTAAACAAAGCCCACGAGGTTTGCCCATATTCCAGAGCTACCCGCGATAATATTACGGTTACACTGAATTTACTTCTGGATGAATAGACCCGAAATATTCCAAGCATAAAAAAGCCCTGATTTCAGGGCTTTTTTATTTTACATTGCTTTTAGGTTTATCACCTTTCCACCTTCGTGATCTTTATCGGACTCTTCTTTTTTTTCTTCCTTTTTTTCTTCCACAAAAGGAGTTTTCTTAGGTTGTTGTGCGGCCTGTTTTATATACCATTCCAACTGATATTTCTGTTTTTCCAAAAGCTCCAGAATACCGTCTGGCAATTCTTTGCGTTCCAAAAGCTCGTCATATCTTTTAATGTTGTTTCTGTCGCGGCTTATGCATGAATTCACGATGGCTTCGGCATCAAAATATTGAAGCGCTTCTTTTATTTGTTGCCAAGTGCGGTCCAAGTTTCCTTTTTCCGAATCTTCTTTCAAAGGTTCAATGTCGCGGGAGTGAAGCTCGTTGGAAATATCGTGGCTCATTCTGTTGCGTTCAACAGCCATATAGTTCAAAAACCTTTTTAAATCTGTGGTCTGGGCGTCTTGAGCAGCGTTGTAATACAATTTTTCTGCTTCAAAACAGGCCACCAACAAACGGTTAAGTTTGTCAAAATCTGCGTATTTCTTTTTCATAGTGTACAATTTTATCAAAGTTAATATAAAAATGGGGCTTTCAAAATTCTAATTCTCAAATATTTCACAAAAAATTCACCCTAAATTGCAACATCGTTTTTCTTTTGTCGTCTTTTAACTGAACAGCAACCTAAAAAACCATCAAATTTGTCCGATTTATTACTCATCGAGCAATGCAAACAGAGCAACCGCAAGGCGCAAATGGCGCTCTATGGAAAATATTGCGACGGCATGTTTGTCATAGCACAAAGGTATTTAAAGGACACCGCGGCCGCGGAAGACGCAATACAGGAAGCCTTTATTAAGGCGTTTCAAAAACTAGGCCAATTTAAAGGAGACGTTACTTTTGGGGCTTGGATAAAAAAGATTGTTATCAACACTTGCCTCGATACAATAAAAGCGAGAAAGCTTGAAACAGAATCCATAAACGAAGAAGTTTTTACAATTGTTGAAGCGGAAAATGATTGGTCCATAGCTGATGAAACGACGGTTTCGGAAGTTTTAGCCGCAATTGATGAACTGCCGGACAATTATAGAACAACGGTGAAATTATTTTTGATAGAAGGATATGACCATCAAGAAATTTCGGAAATACTGCAGATTTCTGAAAATGCATCAAGAACCTACCTGCACCGGGGGAAAACGAAATTGAAAGAAAAACTAAAACACTTGCGCTATGGCACGGGATATTAAAAAAATGTTTGAGAACTACACACCAGAGCCCTCGGAACTTCCAGCGGGACACAAAGCACGGTTTGAAGCCAAATTGGATAGGATTTTTTCAGAAAATATTTCTGAAGAAAAAAACACTTCCATTCCTTGGCTGAAAATAGCTGCGGTGGCTATCGTGTTTTTTGCAGTGAGCTTTTTTGGATACCAACAATTGTCCAAAACAGATCCTAAAATTGCCGAAGATTCTAACAATATCGTTGTTGAAGACAATGCTGAAAAGCTTCAAAATAACGATGCACCAAAACTTACTTTGGCCAATCTTTCCCCAGATCTTAAAAAGGTTGAGGAGTATTATATTACCAACATCAACGTGCAATTAGCGTCTTTAAAAATAACCAATGAAAACAAGGAATTGGTTGATGGTTATATGCAAAGGCTTGCGGCATTGGACAAAGAATACACTTCGCTCAATGCTGAAATGAGCAAAGTAGGCCCCACTGAAGCTACCGTTACTGCCTTGATTGATAATTTGAAAATGCGTTTGGATTTGCTGTTCAAACTTAAAAGCAAATTAAAAGAACTTAAAAATCAAAACAATGAAGAATTTAAAGCTATACAAACGTAGAACAGCAGTCCTTTTTCTGCTGTTGATTGGCACACTAAGCTATTCACAAAAAAAACAGGTGGAAAGTTTTAATGTGGCCGATGATGTGGAAGTCTCTGTGAATACTTCCTATACAAACATCGTTTTTGAAACCTGGAACAAGAACAAAGTTGAAGTGGAAGCCTATATTGAAGGTGAAAAACTTACAGAAAAGGAGAAGCAGGACCTAATGAAAAACTGGGATCTGAACATCACCGGAAACAGTAAAAAGGTTAGCATCAGCTCCAACGCCGGAAATCAAAGTTTTGCGATGGGTGATATGCCCCAAATGGATTTTATTGGTCCGTTGATAGAGAATATGGTTATGCCAATGATCCAAAACATAAAGGTGCCGCCGCTTCCGGAGGACTTGTTGGAAAATCTCGGCAATATTCAATTTGATTATGACGCTTACCAAAAAGATGAAGAAGGTTATATGAAAAAGTTTGAAGCGCAGATGGACAAGAAATTCGGAAAGGATTTTCAAAAAAAGATGGAAACATGGGGCGAGAGCTTTGCAAAATCCTGGGATGATAAAAAGGCCGACAGTATTGGCGAAGCCTACGGTAAAAAAATGGAAGCTTGGGGTGAAGCCTACGGAAAGGAGATGGAAGCCTGGGGCGAAGCCTACGGAAAAAAAATGGAGGCTTGGGCAAACGAGATTGAAAAAAAGTATGAAAAGGAAGACGACAATTATACTAAAACAGTAACCAAAAACCCCAACGGTACCTCCATCATTATCCAAGGAAACCGAAGCGGTAACAAGAGTAATGGCAATGCTAAAAAAACCATTATCATCCGGTTACCAAAAAACGCCAAGACTAATGTAAACATACGCCATGGCAATTTAAAAATGGCTGATGCAAACAACTTGAAAGCCAATTTGGATTATACACCTTTTAAGGCAAACAGCATTGATGGGGGACAGACCCTCATCAGTGCTTCGTATGCGCCTGTAACTATAAATACCTGGAAACAAGGCGCATTGAATTTGAAATTTGTTGATGAATGTTCTATTGAAACTGTCCAAAATATAAATTTGCAGGCCAACTCAAGCGATGTTTGGATTGGAAACATTACAAATCAAGCTTTCCTCTCAGGTTCATTTGGTGATTTGAAAATAGAAAAGGTTTCCGACGGTTTTGAAACCTTGGACATCCGTTTGGAAAATACCGATGCGATAGTGAAAGTACCTGTGGGTGCGTTTTCATTTTATTTCAACGGAAAAAAATCTACTTTGAAATATCCTAAATCACTTCAACTGAAAGAATCAAAAAGTGCAGATAGAGTTTTGGTAAAGGGTTTTAGCCAAAATAACAGTTCCAATAAAACCATTACTATTAACTCCACTTTCAGTAATGTTTCCCTCCAATAATATTTTTTCCTAAATTAAATCTACTTTTTATGAGATTGCTTCGTGCCTCGCAATGACACCTTGCAGGAAAATTTAGAATTAAAACCCCTTTCCAAAAAATGAATAGGGGTTTGCATGGTGGATATTTAGCATCCAATTTTTGTAAAGCAATTACCATTGGAAAAAAAATTTTGAAT
>JBBQUI010000060.1:0-15271 GCA_038212575.1 Flavobacteriales bacterium | reverse complement strand
ATGGCCCAAACCCTCGAGATTTTCGTACCAAGATATTCTTACAGTGTCGGGTGCCATACCGTTGCTCACCAAATCAAGATCTCCGTCTCCATCCAAATCAGCAGCGACAACTGAGCGTGTATTGAGCAGGTTGTCGTCAATAATTATTCTAAAGCTGAAATCTCCGTTGCCGTCAAGGTTTTCGTGCCAAGCCAAGCCTGAATAATTGGATGCCGAGACAACGTCATTATCACCATCATTATCCAGATCGGCCGCGATAACAGAAAACGCCCCATCGGCATTACCTGAAATTACATTTTGGGGACTAAAATTCCCCAACCCATCCAAGTTTTCATACCATATTATTCTATCTAAGGAGGCAGCAGTTGTTATAACATCAAAGTCACCATCGTTATCCAAATCGGCGGAATATATTGAATAGGTCTCATCGTGTATATCATTATCTATAATATTTGGAGTACCAAAAGCACCTCTTCCATCCAAATTTTCAAACCAAGCAACATTAAAATTACCACTTCTACAAGATGTAATAATATCCATGTCTCCATCACCGTCAATATCGGCCGAAAAAACAGCTGTTGTAAGCTCAGCCTCTGTGGAAATTATTAGTTGTGGGCCAAATTGTGAATACCCACTGATAAAAATTAAAGGAACAAAAAACAATAAATATTTCATCTTTTAATATTTAAAGAATGGCTCTAATTTTTTTAGAGCCATTCTATAAGTAAAATTTAATTTTCTTTAAAAATAATATCTTGTTCCGTTGCTCCATCTTGATAATAGTTAGTCTTATAAAAGTACTTAATTACAACACAATAATAAATAATTTATTCCATAGTTTAATAATTAAAATTAACACCCAAAACATTGCCCAACCCCCTTTTACCCTGTATTTTTGCAAAAGCAAAAAAACTGCAAAATGAAGAAGTATTTAGTGCTCGGCATCCTGTTTATACTGCCCATTACGGCCTATGTTTTTTTTGCTTCGGGGAAAAATAACTTTGCTACACTTCCTGTACTCACTACTTCAATTACAGAATTGAATGGCTTTAAAACCCTCGATGGAGAAGCCGTTCAGCTAAAAGACCACATTACGGTTTTGGGGTTCTTCGGAAGCGATTTGGAAGCCCATAGGGCATATGCTTACAATCTTGCCCATAAAATATACACCAAAAATCACGAGTTTAATGAATTTCAGTTTGTCATTCTATTGCCAAATGGCACCGAACAACAAGCCAGAAATATTGAAGAAAAGCTGAAGGAAATTGCACCAACAGATTCTTGGCATTTCGCTTTTGGGGCGGAAGAAGAAATTAATCAGGTTTTCCAATCCCTAAAATCAAACCTTACATTGGACTCAAATTTATCTTCTCCCTACGTATTTATAATTGATAAAGAAAGAAGCCTTCGCGGAAGGGATGATGACGAAGATGAAGGGGTTATGTATGGTTTTGATTCCAGCACTATTGCCGAAATAAACAATAAAATGAGTGACGACGTAAAGGTACTTTTGGCAGAATATAGACGAGCTCTGAAAAAATATGATTCCAACCGGGAAATATAGAATAAAGAAGAAAGAATAAAGAAGAAAGAATAAAGAAGAAAAGTAAAAGATTAAAAAGTGGGCAGTAGCAGTAGCAGTTTACAGTAATCCAAAACAATAGCATCCATAGTATCAACAGAAACAATAGCATCGTTTTTCAAACATGAAAAAAAATTATTCATACATAGGCATTTCGTTCATCATTTTAATTTTTGGAATTTGGGCGGTTCCGAAAATTATCAATACACTTTCAAAACCGGATCTTGCCACGATTGGTGCAGTTCCCGCATTTAGCTTTATTGATCAGAACGAAAACACTATCACCAACGAAACTTTTAAAGACAAGGTATATATAGTTGAATTTTTCTTCACAACTTGCCCCTCTATTTGCCCGATAATGACGGAAAACATGATCAAAATCCAAGACGCTTATTTGGGAAACCCGAAATTGGCCATTGCATCCTTTTCCATTGATCCCGCTCACGATACGCCCCAAGTTTTAAAGAAATATGCCGAGAACAAAGGAATAACAAAACCCCAATGGCATTTATTGACGGGTGAAAAGGAAGAAATTTTCAAGCTCGCAAACGAAGGTTTCAATCTTTATGTTGGTGATGCTTCCGAAGCAGAAGGCGGTTTTGAACACTCTGGTTTTTTCGCATTGATAGACCAAAACGGGAACATCCGCTCCCGAAAAGATGAAAACGGAAACCCGATTGTTTATTATGATGGTTTGGAAGACAAAGGAGTCCAAATGCTGAAAGAGGATATTAAAAAACTATTATAATTCTAAAATGGAAAATACTATTACCACATCAAAAAAGTATAATGTTTGGATATGGATTCTTTCCATTGCAATCCCAGTGGCAGTGGCTGTTTTGTTTACAATAAAAATTCCCGGAGTGGAACGTCTAGGATTTCTGCCGCCCATTTATGCAACAATTAATGGAACAACAGCCATTTTATTGATTATCGCGGTTTATCAAATTAGAAAAGGCAACAGAAAAACACACGAACGGTTAATGAAGACAGCAATTAGCTTTTCAGTATTATTTTTGGTAATGTATGTAGCCTATCATATGACTTCCGATTCAACCAAATATGGCGGGGAAGGAATGCTGAAATATATATATTATTTCATTCTTTTAACGCATATTTTGTTGTCCATTATCGTTATACCTTTTGTATTGATAACGTATGTTCGGGCTATTTCGGGACAGTTTTATAAGCACCGAAAAATTGCCCGTATTACCTATCCGTTGTGGCTTTATGTTGCAGTTACTGGTGTAATTGTTTATTTGATGATTTCTCCTTATTATTAATTATAGGAAGAAATTTCCCCTTCGAAGGGGGCTAGGGGGATGTTTTTTAATTAAAGATAATTTCAAATGAAACTCAAATTTATTTTCCTAATACTACTTCTTTTCGTGGCTGCACTCCCTGCCGAAGCCCAGTGTGCCATGTGCCGAGCCGTTTTGGAAAGTGAAGAAGGAGGGCAGACTGCCAAAGGAATCAACAACGGAATTATGTATTTGATGATATTTCCTTACCTGCTTATTGGTGGCGTTGGCTATGCAATCTACCGAAGCCGAAAAAAAGCTCGTTCCCAAGAAACTGAGTGATTTTTTTCTTTTTGTTGTAACATCTAACGGTTTTTAAAGTCTTATAAAAAACTGAAAGCATTAATCTTTTCAAGTCTTAACAAGAATTTCACATATGAAAGGGTATTTCCCCTTTATTTTGTATTCCAACAATTTTCAGAATGATAGAAATAAAAAACCTTCACAAATCATATCACATGGGCAAGAATTCGCTTCATGTTTTAAAAGGCATAAATTTTACGGTTGCTGAAGGCGAAATGGTTTCTATCATGGGTTCTTCTGGTTCCGGAAAATCTACATTGCTGAACATTCTCGGGATACTAGACGAAGCTGATGATGGCACATATACCTTGGATGGCACTTTAATAAAAAACTTGAACGAAAAAGTTGCGGCACGCTATCGCAACAAATTTTTGGGTTTCATCTTTCAATCTTTCAATCTAATTAATTATAAATCTGCTTTGGACAATGTTTCGATGCCGCTTTATTATCAAGGCGTAAAACGAAATATCCGTACCGAAAAGGCGATGCATTATTTGGAAAAAGTAGGTCTGGCTGATTGGGCGTCACACCTTCCCAGCGAGCTTTCCGGAGGACAAAAACAGCGTGTAGCCATTGCTCGTGCTCTGGCCAGCGATCCAAAAGTTTTGCTTGCTGATGAACCAACGGGAGCGTTAGATACCAAAACCTCTTACGAAGTTATGGAGCTAATTCAAGGCATCAATGACGAAGGAAAAACAATTTTGATTGTAACACATGAAGAAGACATTGCACATATGACCAAACGAATTGTAAACCTAAAAGACGGGTTGATTATTGACGATTCGCTTGTTAATCAAGTGCGAGCTAAAACGGAAGCCTATGTTTAATATTGAACGTTGGCAGGAAATCTTTGAGGCGATTCGCAAAAACAAATTGCGAACGTTTCTCACGGGGCTTTCTGTGGCTTCGGGGATTTTCATTTTGGTCATTCTGCTCGCTATTGGGGAAGGAATGCAAAACGGCGTGGCAAAACAATTTGAAAAAGATGCCACAAACCGAATCAGCGTTTGGACAAATGTAACTTCGGTAGAGTATAAAGGCCTTAACCCAGGCCGGATAATAGAAATGGACAATCGCGATTATGAAATGGCGGTGAACAAAAATAGCGACAAGCTGGAATACAAATCTGGTGTTTACAGCAGATGGGGACAATTGACCACTTACAAAAAGGAAAACGGAAGTTATCGGGTTGAAGGCGTCCGTGGCGATTATCAGTTTCTTGAAAATGCAACCTTGGTGGCCGGAAGGTATATCAACCAAGGTGATTTAAACAATTTTGAAAAGATAACAGTTATTGGAAACCAAGTATATCTCGATCTTTTCAAAGGAGAAAATGCTATAGGAGAATACGTTGACATTTCAGGGATAAAATTTAAAGTTGTAGGTATTTATACAGATCCTGGAGGAGAACGAGAGGAAACAAGACTTTTTATTCCTCTAACAACTGCACAAAGGGTTTTTAATGCTGGGAATAAACTGCGGTCATTGGCATTTACACTTATAAAGCATGATAACTATAAAGACGCGCTTGCTGCCTCCGAAGCCTTTTCCGCAGAATTGGAATCCGATCTAAAAGCTGCGCATACTATTTCGCCAACTGATGATAGGGCGGTGAATGTTAACAACACATTGGAAAAAGCAAAAAAGTTTTACGATCTCAATAATATGATCCGCTGGTTTTTTTGGGGCGTGGGTATTTGTACCATTATTGCAGGGGTTGTGGGTGTAAGCAATATTATGCTTATTATAGTCAAAGAACGCACTAAAGAAATTGGCATACGCAAAGCCATTGGCGCACAGCCTTGGTCTATTATAGGAATGATACTTCACGAATCTATTTTTGTAACCGCAGTGGCTGGTTTCGTTGGGCTTATGTTTAGTATGTTATTACTACAACTTGTAGGACCATTCATTGAAACAGAATACATTCGAAATCCTTCTGTCGATTTTTCGGTAGCAATTACAACGGTCATAATACTTGTTGTTGCCGGGGCAGTTGCAGGATTCTTTCCGGCATACCGTGCGGCAAATATTAAACCCATAGAAGCTTTGCGCGATGAGTAAATTGTTTAGCCGAGACAGTTGGGCAGAAATAATTGAAGCCCTAAGCAGCAACTGGTTCAGAACAGTTATGACAGCTTTTGGGGTGCTTTGGGGTATTTTTATTTTGGTGATTTTGCTCGCGGCAGGTAATGGTTTGGAAAATGGTATAAAACAAGGTTTCAGCGGCATGGCCACAAACTCAATGTTTATGTGGTCGCAAACCGCTTCACAACCCTACAAAGGCTTGCCAAAAGGGCGCCGATATAATTTCAAAACGGATGACGTTCCAGCTATAAAACAAAATGTTGATGGCCTACGCTTCGTTTCGCCCAGAAACCAGTTGGGTGGTTTTCGTGGAAGTAATAATGTGGTTCGCGGACTGGAAACTGGTGCTTTCAACGTTTATGGCGATTATCCCGAAATAATTCAGCAACAGCCGATGGAAATTACTTCGGGCAGGTTTGTAAATTATTCCGATATAAACGAAAAAAGAAAAGTAGCCATTATTGGTAGCGGGGTGCAAAATGCATTATATGCCCCAAATGAAGAGGTGATAGGTTCCTATATTAAAATTAATGGCGTCAATTTTATGGTTATTGGTACCTATAAAAAGAAAGGAAACAACGGCGATCCGGAAGAAATGCAAAAGGAAATTTATGTTCCTTTCACTTCATTTTCGCAAGCTTTTAATATGGGGGACGTTGTGGGTTGGATGGCAATTACTGCAGAGGATGGTTATTCAATAACAGAATTAAAAAGTCAAATTTTTGATGTAATAAAAACACGCCACACCATAAACCCAAACGACGATCGTGCCGTGGGAAATTTTGACCTTTACGAAGAATACAGCAAGATAAACGGCCTGTTTACCGCTTTGAATTTTGTAGCCTATTTCGTTGGAATTCTCGTGCTGCTTTCTGGAATCATCGGTATTAGCAATATTATGCTAATTGTGGTAAAAGAACGCACAAAGGAAATCGGCATCCGTCGTGCTTTGGGAGCAACCCCGTGGAGCATTCGCGCACAAATATTGTTGGAATCTATATTCTTAACCATTGTTTCAGGAATGGCAGGGATTGTTTTGGCAACCGGAGTGCTTTGGCTTGTTAATTATCAGCTTAGTGGGATGGACACTAGCGAGATGATGTTCATAAATCCATCGGTAAACATCGGTGTTGTATTTATTGCCTTGACCATTTTGATAGTTTCTGGACTTTTGGCAGGACTGATACCCGCACAAAACGCAATAAAAGTGAAACCTGTTGAAGCATTAAGAACCGAATAAATTTATAAAACTTTTTTTTAAAAAATATGAAGAAAACAAAAACCATAATTATCCTTGTCACTATTGCAGTATTATTTGTGGCTTCTATGTACTGGCTGTATTCCAAAAACGCAGAAGATCCGGTGATTTACGAAACAGAAAAACCTGTAATGGGCTCCATCGTGAAAAAAACTGTGGCCACAGGAAGTATAGTGCCCAAAGAGGAAGTCCTCATAAAACCCAACATTTCAGGAATTATTGACGAAATTTTTGTGGAAGCGGGTACTGTTGTAAAGGCGGGAGACTTGATTGCTAAAGTAAAAGTAGTTCCTAATGTATCCTCATTGAACAATGCAAAGAGCAATATCAACAACGTTCGCACGCAGGTGGAAACAGCTCGTCTGGCTTTAGAAAACCAAAAGAATATCTATAACCGACAGAAAGCATTGTTTGAAAAAGGAGTTATATCCGCCAATGAATTTGATAATGCACAATTGGCCTTCGACCAAGCACAACAGCGACTAAAGCAGGAGCAAGTGGGGCTTACGGCAGCCAATCAAAATTATGACATTGTGAAAACTGGTACCACAAGCGGCATGGGTGCTTCAGCAAATACTGAAATTCGCGCTACGGTTTCTGGAATGGTGCTGGATGTTCCCGTGAAAACAGGAAACCAAGTAATTGAAGCTAACAATTTCAATGACGGAACCACCATCGCTACCTTGGCAGATATTGACAAAATGATTTTTGAAGGAAAAGTGGATGAAAGTGAAGTGGGAAAAATTAAGGAAGGTCTTCCGCTAGAAATTACCGTGGGCGCCATTCAAGATAAAATTTTTAACGCAGAGTTGGATTACATAGCTCCAAAAGGAATAAGTGAAAATGGAGCAATCCAGTTTGAAATTAAAGGGACCATGAAAAACCTCGATACCACCAATACTTTTATTCGTGCCGGTTTGAGCGCCAATGCCTCCATTATTCTCGCCAAAGCTGAAAATGTGCTTACTATTAAAGAAGCTTTGGTACAGTATGATCCCAAAACAAAGAAACCTTTTGTGGAAGTTATGGTGGGAGACCAAAAGTTTGAAAGAAAAGATATAGAGTTGGGCGTTAGCGACGGTATAGACGTTGAAGTGAAAAGTGGAATTTCCAAAGATGACAATATAAAAGTTTGGAACCAACTAAAACCCGCCCCGCCAACGGGAGGCAGAGGATAAAATCTCTGTGCCTCTGTGGTTAAAAAAATGTAGACCTAATAAAAATTATAAATTTTTGTAACGCAATCGCAACGCAAAAGACTCATTCAGCAATAAACAAACGTATGAAGAAGTTAATCATCTTAATCTTTTTCCTCATTATAGGAATTTCATCAAACGCCCAAAATAAAAAATGGACCTTGGAAGAAGCCATTAATAAGGCTTTGGAAGAAAATATCTCAATAAAACAAGGACAACTGGATTTGGAACTTGCAGATATTGACAAACTAAATGCTATAGGCAATTACCTGCCATCGTTTAATATTTCAGGATCTAATTCCTGGAATACCGGTCTTACACAGAATATAACTACGGGAGTTCTCCAAAACCAAACAACACGGAATTTTTCGGCAAATGCCACTGTGGGCATTACAATTTTTGACGGTTTGAACAATTTACGTCAGGCCCAGCGCGCCAAACTTTCAAAACTTGCTGCCCAATACAACCTAGACCAAATTAAAGACAATACCGCTCTTTTGGTTGCAAATGCATATTTAGAAATTCTCTTCAATAAAGAAAACCTCGCGGTTATAAAGGCTCAGCATCAAATTACTTTGGAACAGTTAGAACGTTCAAACCAGTTGGTGGATGCAGGTTCCATTCCGCGTGGAGATTTGTTGGAAATACAGTCCACTTCTGCCAATGAGGAGCAACGCATTGTGGTTGCCGAAAATAATATTCGTATTTCGCTCATAAACCTGGCGCAAATTATTCAGATAAAAGATTACGAAAACTTTGATATTGCTGAATCTTCCTATGAGGCACCATTGACTGACATTACTGAAAAAACTCCCGAAGAAATTATAGCAAAGGCAAAAGCGGAAAGACCGGAACTGCAAATTGCCGAAGCAAACATTGCACTTGCGGAAAAAGACGTGCAGATTGCCAGAAGCAATTATTACCCAAACCTAGAAGGTTTTATAAACTACAATACGCGCGAATCTGGAGCGGACCGAATTCTGCAAGGCGGGGTAGATCCTAATCAGCCCACGCAAGTAATTGGCCAGGTGGAAGATACGGGACAGACCGTAGTTGCTCCCAATTTTGGCTTGCTCACAAGTCCGCCGGCACCATTTTTTGAACAATTGTATCTTAATGACGGAATTTCATACGGCCTTCAGTTAAATATTCCTATCTTAAATGGGTTTTCAACACGGGCTTCAGTACAGCGAAATAAAATAAATGTGAAGCGAGCAGAATTCCAAAAAGAACAAGCAGAGCTTGAGTTGGAATCAAACGTATATCAAGCTTATACAGATGTTGTAGGAGCCAGCAAAGCTTATGAGGCTGCGATGGTTGCCGTAAATGCCCAAGAACAGGCTTATCAATATTCAACGGACCGTTTTGATGTGGGATTGTTGAATTCATTTGATTTTAGCCAAGCCAAGTTTCGACTTGAAAATGCACAAAGTGAAGCTTTGCGAGCAAAGTATGATTATATTTTCAAAATAAAAGTGCTGGAATTGTACTTTGGAATTCCTGCAACTGAGTTAAAATTTTAAGTATGAAGAAAAAAACTCTCATCTGGATTATTGTAGTTGTTGCATTACTTATTGTTTTGCTTCTTGTTGGTAAAAAAGCAGGTTGGTTCGGAAAATCAGGCGATTTTAAAGCTGTTGAGATAACCCAGATTGTACCTATCGATATTATCGAAACTGTTGCTGCAACCGGAAAAATACAGCCAGAAGTGGAAGTGGCACTTTCTTCCGAGGTATCTGGAGAAATCATCGAACTTCCCGTAAAGGAAGGGCAAATCGTTGAAAAAGGCGATCTTTTGGTAAAGATAAATCCCGATTTAATTCAGGCTGCAGTAAGCCAATCGCAAGCTGGATTGCAAAATGTTCGTGCACAATATAACCAAGCTCAGGCAAGTGAGAAAAATGCAAAACTCAATTATGAACGAAACAAAGCGCTGTTTGAAAAAGGAGTAATTTCAAAGTCTGAATGGGACAAATCTGTAACAGATTTTGATATGGCACAAGCAAGTTCCCAAGCGGCCTATTACAACGTTCAAAGCGCTTCTGCAAACGTAAAACAGTCTATGGACAATCTTTCCAGGACCAGTATTTATGCACCGATGAGCGGAACCATTTCAAAACTTTCCGTGGAATTGGGCGAAAGAGTAGTAGGGACCGCACAAATGGCGGGGACCGAAATTGTTCGGGTTGCCAACCTTCAAAACATGGAAGTTGAAGTGGATGTAAACGAAAATGATATTGTAAAAGTTTCCTTGGGCGATTCCACCATTGTTGAGGTTGATGCCTATTTAAAACGTGAATTCAAAGGCATTGTAACCGAAATAGCAAACAGTGCCCAAAGTGCGCTCACTGCAGATCAGGTTACCAATTTTAAGGTGAAAGTTCGCATCGTGCCGGAATCGTACAAAGATTTAACGGAAGGAAAACCCGAGAGTTTTTCCCCTTTCCGTCCAGGTATGACCGCCACGGTTGATATAATTACCAATAAAAAGAAAAATATTATCGGGGTGCCAATAAGTGCTATCGTTATAAAAGCAGACACTACCGATACAAAAAAAACATACATCAGTGAAGTCCCGAACGCAACTGCAGAAAAATTTGAGGCAGTTTACGTAAAAGTAGGTGAAGAAGCCATGTTACGAGTTGTTAAAACCGGAATTCAAGACGATTCAAACATTGAAATAATCACTGGGTTGAAAGAAGGCGAAACTGTAATAACAGGGCCCTACAATACAGTTACAAAATCTTTGAAACAAGGTGATAAAGTTGAGATTGCCGTTCCCGAAAAGGATAAAAAGGAAAAGTAATGGCCGTAATATTATGTCTTGAAACTGCTACTACCAATTGCTCTGTTGCAATTGCCGTTGATGGTGAAATAAAGGCTATTCGCGAAGAAAACAATCAAAAATATTCACACGCTGAAAAGCTTCACGTTTTTATTGAAGAAGTTTTAAGAGAGACAAATCTTGACAAAAAGCAATTAAACGCAGTCGCCGTAAGTAAAGGCCCAGGTTCTTATACGGGTTTGCGCATTTGCGTTTCGGCAGCAAAAGGCTTGTGTTTTGCTTTGGATATTCCTTTGATTTCTACACTTACTTTAGAAGTGCTTGTTCAGCAAGTTCAAGATAAAGACTGCAACATCATTCCACTGCTTGACGCCCGAAGAATGGAGGTTTATTCTGCGGTTTTTAATTCAGAAAAAAAACAGATACGGGAAACGAAAGCTGAAATTTTAGATGAAAGTTCATTTCTTGAATATTTGCAAGAACGTAAAACCATTTTTATAGGTGACGGTTCCAATAAATTTGAATCTTTGTGCAAAAACAAAAATGCAGTTTTTCACAAAGATGGTATTCCTTCTGCTGCAGATATGGCCATTATGGCTGAAGCCAAATACAAAATAAGCGACACTGAGGATGTCGCTTATTTTGAGCCTTTTTACTTGAAGGAATTTATACTTGGATAATGACTTTTATAGTAAAGAATCGAAATAGGAAATAGCTTTAATCAAATCTGCTTCCTTATCAAGGTCTATATTGTTCTCCTTTATATATTTTTTCATCTCACCCTTCTTACGATCCATCATATTTAGAATTTTGGACTTGCTGTTAGGCATTTCTAAAAATGTGCCATTTTGAACCAAATAATAAGTTACCGTCTTAGGGAAAGAGGGGGGCATGTCCCGTGCGTAACTTGTTTCAGCTTTTTGTGGCTCCCGGAAAAGAGCTTTTGTCTTTTTGTAAAGGTCGTATGTTTTTCCATCGCTAAGTACGTTGAAATAGCCTCCCTTTTCATTGCTTCCTTCATACGGAACAAAAACATAGATGTCTCTGAACATTTTCACAAAAATACTTGGGTCCTTGATCAATGCCCCATAACTTTCGTCAGAAGGATTTTTTTTAATTTCAATTTCATCTGCATAGGCATTATAGCGCATAGGCACATCATCCTTAATCAGTTGATCTTCCTGGAATATCTTTCCCTGAACAAAACTTGGATTTGCGTAGGCCTCATCTTTTATAGAATTAAACTGGGCCTCTGTAAGTCCAAAAGCCAACGATTTTTGATTTAGATCAATAGTCCTCGAGTAAATGTCAAAATTAGTACTTGCTCGCTGTGCAAAAACAGGAGCCATTAACAAAATAACAAGACCGGATAAAAGTATTTTTTTCATTTTGGGATTTTTAATGTGTTATATATAATTCTTACAAACTTAATGATTTATTTCTTTAAACTCTCTAAATTAAAATGGTGAACATCGCGTTGTGGGAATGGGATAGTGATTCCGCCAGCTTCCAATCTTGCTTTCCCTTCTTCCAAAATAAGCCAGCGCAGGCTCCAAAAATCGTCGTTAGCTGCCCAATAGCGAAGGGTTAAATTGACAGAACTGTCGCCAAGTTCCGCCACTGCCACCATTGGCATTTTGTCTTCAAGTTTTAAAACGGTCTCTTGTTCATTAACCAAACTTAAAAGAATTTCCTTGGCTTGCTTTACATCATTATCATAACCTATGCCAAAAGTCAGCGTTTCACGTCTTACGCCTTCTTCGGTGTAGTTTATAATGTTATCATTGCTCAGTTTTCCGTTCGGAATAATGGCGAGCTGATTTCCAAAAGTGATAAGTTTTGTATTGAATATAGAAATTTCCTTTACGGTTCCTTCCACGCCCTGTGCTTGTATCCAATGGCCCACTTTAAAGGGTTTTAACAACAATATTAAAACCCCGCCAGCGAAATTGGATAATGAACCTTGCAATGCCAAGCCTATGGCAAGTCCTGCGGCACCAATAACGGTAATAAGGGAAGCAGATTCTACCCCCAATTGGGTTATTACTAAAACAAACAGTAGGATTTTTAGCCCACAATTTATGAGGCTTGCAATAAAATTTTCAAGTGTGGGATCGTATTCTTGCTTGTCAAAAAACTTCTTTATAAAACGATTTGCAATTTTTATTAACCACAGACCAATCACTAACATTATTACCGCGCCAATAACGCTCGGTAAAAAGTCGATTAATTTTTGTCCGTACTTTTCCATGTAAATATCCAAGTCCTGAAATTTTTCCATAAAATTTACTCTTTTTTGTTTAATGATTCAATTGCAGTTTTTGTGTCTTTCACTGGCAGTTTGCATGCATTATTTACGCAAACATAAATCAGCGTTTCATTCGGATAATATCTATTTTCAAATAGTGGGCCGTTATTTTCAGTCGTGCTGCCGGCAATAACGATGTTTGGAAGATAATGGCTATTAAGCTCTTTTATTTTTTCCAAAGCTTTTTCACCAACAATTACTACTTCGTAAAAATCGTTTTGGAAATTGCTCAAAAGATCAAGCCAGTTTGAAAATCCGCTGGGGTACTGTTCCATTTCCACGGAAACGTTTTTCAGCATTTGATGTGAAATTTCATCAAACCCAGTATTTTCAATGTATTTTGAAAGCATAAAAAGATTCTTCGCCATCGCTGAATTTGAAGCGGGAATCACATTGTCGCGATACTCAAAATTTCTGGTAACAATAGCCGGATCCTCTTTTGAGGTGAAGTAAAACATATGCTTTTCCGAATCGAAGAAATTCGCCATGGTGTAATCCGCCATTTTTTTTGAAAGCGTAAGCCATTTTTCGTCAAGCGTTATTTGATACAGATCAACAAAAGCCTCAATGGTGAAGGCATAATCTTCCAAATAGCCGTTGATGCTGCTTTTTCCGTCTTTATAGTTATGGAACAACGCGCCGTTTTTCTGAAGTTGTTTTTCGGATAGAAAAGCTGCATTTTTTAGTGCCGCGTCTAAGTATTCTTTTTTACCGAAAGTTTTGTAGGCATCAACATAGCCTTTAAGCATCAATCCGTTCCAAGAGGTCAGTGTTTTATCGTCCAATCGAGGTTTTGCTCTTTTGTTGCGATAGGCGAGGAGTGTATTTTTCCAGTTCTTCTTTTTTTGTTGAAATGCTTCGGAAGTGAGCCCGAATTCTTTTTCAATTTCAGCATCCGTCTTTTTTCTGATGAGGACATAATGGTTGTTTTCCCACTTACCGTAATTGTTCACATTATAATATTCTTTGAAAATTTTGAAATCATCCTTCAACTGGGCCTGCAATTCTTCCGAAGTAAAAACGTAAAATGCGCCTTCTTCAAGTTTGCCGGTTTCCGTCTTGCTATCTGCATCCAAAGAGGAATAAAAACCACCTTCTTTGTTGGTCATTTCACGGGCTACAAAATCTAAAGTTTCTTCAACCACTTCCTTATAGAGCGGCTTTTTTGTCACCAAATAGGCATTGCTGTAAAGGCTTACAAGTTGGGCATTGTCATAAAGCATTTTTTCAAAATGGGGGACGTGCCATTTTTCATCAGTACTATAACGTGCGAAACCACCGCCAAGTTGGTCGTAAAGTCCGCCGTAAGCCATTTTATCTAAGGTCAATGTTACATAACCCAATAATTTTTCGTCATTTTCAGTAACCGCTTGCCGTAATAAAAATTCAAGATTGTTCGGCATCATAAATTTTGGAGCGCCTTTAAAACCCCCGTTTTGGTCATCAAACTGCTGGGACCAATTTTTTAAGATTTTACCCGTTGGAAAGTTTTTAAAATCAACATCTTCAGTATTCAAATGGACAAGATCCATGCTTTTTATACCCTCTTCCAGTCTATTTGCATAAGCAATCAATTTTTCGGGTTCTTTAATATAGGCTTCCTGTATTTGCTCCAGCGCGTTTATCCAATCTTGCTTTTTGAAATAAGTGCCGCCCCAAACCGGTCTTCCGTCAGGAAGCGTTATTACGTTCAAAGGCCAGCCCGCGCTGCCAGTCATTAACTGTACTGCGTTAATATAGGTTTGGTCCACATCGGGGCGTTCTTCGCGATCTACTTTTACGGAAATAAAATTTTTGTTCATTACAGCCGCTACGGTACTGTCCTCAAAACTTTCGTGCTCCATAACGTGGCACCAATGGCAGGCGGAATAACCGATGCTAATTATCATCAGCTTTTTTTCCTTTTTGGCTTGTTGCAGTGTAGTGTCGTTCCAAGGTTTCCAGTTTACGGGATTGTGCGCATGCTGCAGCAGGTATGGGCTGGATTCGTTTATTAAATCATTTGTAAAGGCGTGTGTTTCCAAAGTTTCTTTTTTTGAAGAATTGCAACCAAACATAAAAATTATTGCCATAAAAGCAAGTGTAAACCGCATAGAAGGGATTTTAAGAAAACAAAAATACGCTTTTGAATTTTCAAAAGCGTATTTTGATGATTCCTTGAAATATTTATTTTACATCAAATGTAATTTTTACGTTCACTCTGAACTGTGTAATATTACTGCCATCCACTACACAACTTTGTTCGCGTAAATACACTGAACGAATATTTTTTACACTTTTAGAAGCTTCCTTTACTGCATTTCGTGTTGCATCTTCCCAACTTTCACTTGAGTTTGCAAGAACTTCAATAACTTTTAATACTGCCATAATTTCTTAGTTTTAGGTTAAAAAAATAGTAAAACCCAAGTTACAATTATTAGAAGTTAATTTTCAGAAAATTAAGTTAAAAG